>DAONCJ010000791.1:0-1976 GCA_035401985.1 Burkholderiaceae bacterium
GCGAATCGGGCGTTCGGGCGAAGCCCGGTGCACCGCCGCGCGGGGAGGCGTCCATGGCATGGCGGGTATCCGAACTGGCGATCACCACGAACGGCGAGAGTTCGATGAAGCGGCGGCAGTGCACGTCCATCTCGGCGAGCTGCTTGAGGCGCGCCCGCTCCTTGGCCGGCGCATACAGGGTGCGCAGCTGTTCGACGGATTCGATGTGCATGTTGGGTCTCGCTGCGTGAGTCAGAAATAGGTGCCGGCAAACTGGACGACCGCGCCGCCGCTGCCGATCTTGAAGCGCGCGATGCCCGCGCCGCTGGCGGTGTTCACCCCGCCCAGATCGAGGCGGCGCACGCCCTTCTGCTTGAGCAGCGTCATGGCGTGCCACAGCAGCAGATTGTGGGCGTCGAGCTCGCGGCCCTTCTCGCCGGTCCAGCCGATGTGATACGAGGCAGCCTCGCCGTGGATCAGGAACATCATCGCGGCGGCCGGCTCGCGGCCGGCATCGATCCGAAGCGTCAGCAGGGCGTCGGCGCCGGACGGCTTGAGCGCCTGGTACGACTCGACGAAGCCCGTGGGCAGGGCCAGGTAGCCGCGGCCCTTGCGCTGCGCCTCTTCGCGCTCGAGCAGCCAGCGGTACTGTGCCGCCCTGGCGCCCACCCGCTGTACCGTGAGGCCGGCCCGCTCGGCGGCCGCCAGCCGGTTGCGCCATTTGGGATGCATCGCGGCGCGCAATTCGTCCAGGCTGCGCTCGAGGTCGATCAGCACCGTGGCATACCCGGTCATCACCCGCTGAAGCCGGTGCACTCCGCTGGCCGAGCCGCCGGGTTCGTCGGGCGTGAAGAACAGCGCGCGCGGCCACGGCAGCGGCACGCTGCGCTTCAGGGCCCGATACACCTGCGCCCGGACCAAGGCCTCCAGCGGTTCGAGAAACACCGGCCCGCGGCTGCACAGCCCGGTCGAAACCAGCAGCGCGACCCGCACGCCGATGAACTGCGCAATCGCCACCGTGCGGCCGTCGATCTGAACCCGCGCGCGCAGGCAGCGCACGCCGCCCGATTGCATGGCTTCGCCATAGGCCCAGTCCTGCTGCAGCGCCGCGGCTGCGGTACGATGCCAAGCATCCCATTGGGCACGATCATGTCCGGACCAGAGCACCTGCATCGCGCCAGTTTACTGGCGAACCGCCGCACGGCGTCGCGAATCCGTCCCGGTGCGGCGCGATGAAGACACCGGTACAGACAGTGATGGGGCACACCCTCCCCGAACCTGCGATGACGGCACGCGCCTATCTGCTGCTGGCGCTGTACGTCGGGTTGCCGGTGCTGCTGATCGGCATGTCGCTCGATCTGCTGGTGCAGTGGCTGTTCGGCTGGTGCGTCGGATTCTGGTGCCTGGTGTAAGTGGCGGGCCCCGCAATAACCGCCGCCCGGATTCCGCCATCATCCGCAGGAGCTTGTGCCGTGCCCGACCGTGACCTGAACGACATGCTGCGTCGATGGGCAGCACGCCAGCCCGCCGCCCCGGCCTTTGTCACTGCCGATCGGCAATGGACCTTCGGCCAGGTGCATGAGGCCACCAGCCGGATCGCGCAGGGTCTGCTCGCGCTCGGCGTGCGTGACGGCGACCGCGTCGCCTGCCTGACCCGGCATGTCATCGAAACCACCCTTCTGACGCTCGCCGCCTGCAAGATCGGCGCGGTGTGCATGCCGGTCAACTGGCGGCTGTCGGCCGATGAAGTGGCTTACATCCTGGCCAACGGCGAGGCGCGCTTCGTGCTGACCGATGCGATGTTCGCGGCCACCGCACGCAAGGCCGCGCCGGCGGATCTGCTCGCCATGATGAGCACCGACACATGCGACGGGCTGACGTTGTTCGAGTCGTGGTATCGGACGCAGCCCGCCACCGATCCGGGTCTCGAGCCCGACCCGGAGGCGACCGCCCTTCAGCTCTATTCGTCGGGCACCACCGGGCTGCCCAAGGGCGTG
>DAONCJ010000792.1:0-1970 GCA_035401985.1 Burkholderiaceae bacterium
TCGGCGAACGCCTGGTTGTTGAAGGCGTGGACCATCGCACGGCGCACGCGCACGTCATTGAACGGCGGCTTGCTGTGGTTGAAGCCCCAGCCCAGCGTGCTGGCCCCCACGTAGGGGACGACCTGCAGCGACGGGTCTTTCCTGGCATCCAGCACCGGCCGGGCCGAATTGGCCAGCGCCATGTGGATCTCGCCCGACTTGACACTCTGATGCAGCGTGATGTCGTCGGGCACGATCCGGAAGGTCACGTTGTCGACATAGGGCAGCTTCTTGTCCCAGTACGACTTGTTGCGCGACATGATCACGCGGTCGCCGGCCCGCCATTCCTCGAACACGAAGGGACCGGTGCCGATCGGCTTGCGGTGAAATGCGTCGCGGTCCTTTTGCAGCGCGGTCGGCGAGCCGATCAGGTTGATCATGCTGTCCAGCGCCAGCGCCGACTTCAGCGACGCCCAGGGATGCTTGAGCTTGAAGCGGACCGTGTGCTCGTCGACGGCCTCGACCGCGGAAATCGGCGAGATCAGCGCCGCGCCGCCGATGCTGCTGGCGGGATCGAGGATCCGCTTGTAGTGGTAGACCACGGCATCGGCATTGAAGGGCGTGCCGTCGTGGAAGGTCACGCCGCGCCGCAGCGTGACGGTGGCGCTGCTCCGATCGGGCGAATCCTTCAGTTCAAGCCCAAGGCGAGGCTCGATCTTGTCCCCGACATAGGTGAACAATCCCTCCATCACCGCCGTCGCGGGTGCCAGCGTATTGGAGTTCATGCCGCGCACCTTCAGGTGCTCGAATCCGTTGAACTCGGCCTCGGAGCCGACGATCAGCGTGCCGCCCCGCTTCTGCGCCATCGCCGACGTGGCCCCGAAGGCCATCGCCACGGCGATCGCCGCCAGGGTTGCCGCGCGCGCGGCGGGATTTTTGCGAATGCTCATCTGCTTGCCCTTCTCAAAAGATCGCGGCAGCGCCGGCTGCTCGAGCCGCGCCCTGCGCCAGGATGAATGGGGTGTGGCACGCCGTGCTGCGGTCATCGCCCAGATCGGTCAGCTCGGGCGACACGCGGGCGCACAGCTCGGTCGCTGCCGGGCAGCGCGTCTGAAAGCGGCAGCCCGAAGGCAGCGCAAGCGCGGACGGCATCTCGCCCGTCTTCAGCGCCAGCCGCTGAACAGGAATCAGCGGATCGGCCTGCGGGACCGCGCTGAGCAACGCCGTGGTGTAGGGATGGGCCGGCTGGCTGATGATCCGGTCGGCATCGCCCGCCTCGACGATGCGGCCCAGGTACATGACGGCGATGCGGTCGGCCACGTTGCGCACCACGGCAAGATCGTGCGAGATGAACAGCAGCGAAAGTCCGAGCCGCTCGCGCAGTTCGTTGAGCAGATTCAGCACCTGCGCCCGCACCGACACGTCGAGCGCCGACACCGGCTCGTCGCACACCAGCAGCACGGGTTCGAGCACGAGGGCCCGCGCGATCGAGATCCGCTGGCATTGGCCGCCCGAGAACTCGTGTGGATGCCGAGGCAGGGTGGCCACCGGATCGAGGCCCACCAGCTCGAGCACATTGGCGACGCGGCGCGCGCGCTCGGCCGCATCGTGCACACCCGCGATGCGCAATGGCGACTCGAGGATTTCCTTGACGCGTCGTCGCGGGTTGAGCGACGAGATCGGATCCTGGAAGATCATCTGAAACCGCGGTCGAAGGCGCTTCAAGGCAGTAGCGCTCAGCGAACGCAGGTCCTGCCCCTCGACCTCGATGCGGCCCTGCGACTGAGGCAGCAGCTGCATCACGGCACGCGCGACGCTCGACTTTCCGCAGCCCGATTCACCGACCAGGGCCAGTGTCTGACCCGCGGGTATCTCGAAGCTGACGTCCTCGGCTGCGCGAAGCACCTTGCCGCCAACCGAGTAGCTGACGGACAGGTTCTGCACGCGCAGAACAGGCTGCGCAGCGTTCATGTCGCGACTCCCTCGGGATA
>DAONCJ010000793.1:0-1969 GCA_035401985.1 Burkholderiaceae bacterium
CCATGCAGCGTCCAGGTGTTCCACGCATCGGGATAGCCCGGCGACTCGAGGCCGACCGTGGTCCCGCCGCGCCCGAGCGCGGCCGCCACCAGCGTCATCGCCTGCTGCGCCCCGAGCGTCACCAGGATGCGGTCGGGCGTCACATGGATGCCGCGGCGGGGCAGCAGCCGCTGGGCGATCTCGGCGACCAGTTCCGGATCATCGGCATCGATGCGATCGCTCGCCCAGGCGCGCACAGACTGTGGACGCAGCGCCAGCCGCGACACCTCGCGCCAGGCACGAAGCGGAAAGTTCGCCGGATCGAATTCGCCATAGACGAATGGATACGGGTAGGCGAGGCCGTCGCGCGTCTTGATCAGCTGCGGCATGGCGCCCGCACCGCCGCCAAGGCGCGCACGCCAGTCGACCGGCGCGCCGCCCGCCTCACGGCGCCAGCTGACTGGATCGGGCGCCTCGGCGGCCGCGGGATTGACCAGATGGCCGCTTCGCGGAGCGGCGAGCAGCCAGTCGTCGGCGACCAGATCGCGGTACACGGCGATCACGGTGTTGCGCGCGATGCCAAGCTGCTCTGCCAGCGCGCGGGTGGACGGCAGGCGCATGGCCGGCGACAGCGCCCTTGAAGCGATCGCCCGCACCAGTCCCGCGCGCAGCTGCGCCTGCAGCGGCGCATGCTTGCCCTGCGTCAGCGGGAGCAGGGCCCGCCAGTCGGGGAACGGCGGCAGGGGGGCGGCCACGACTCATGGATCCATCATGATCGATCGATGGTACCGGCAGGCATCGATCAAAGGCTGCCGTGGCAGGCTCGCCGATGATCGGATGCCGACACCGTCGCCCTGCCATGAAAGCCGCACCGATGACGCCTGAACTCGACTGGGACTACGAACGCACCGCCGCACGACGCGAACGATATCTTTCGCCGTCGCTGCGCACGTTCACCGCATTCGAAAAGCCGCTGCTGCTCAAGCGGGGACAGGGCGCGCATGTCTGGGATGCCGACGGCAGGCGCTACCTCGACTGCCTGGCGCAGAACCTGTGCATCAGCGTCGGGTATGACCACGCGGGCGTGAACGCAGCGATGGCCGCGCAGATGCGCGAGATCCAGCACGTCACCACGATGTATTTCCACCCCGGTGCCGCGCAGTTTGCCGAAGAGCTGGTGGCCACCATGCCGGCCGGGCATGACTGGGTGGTCCATCTGGTCAACAGCGGCGCCGAAGCGATCGACCTGGCTGTGCTGGTCGCGCGCCTGCACACCGGCCATTTCGATCTGCTGACGCTGCGCAATTCGTACCATGGCATGCACTTCGGCACGATGGCGGCCAGCGGACTGGCGCTGTGCCATCAGCCGCTGGCCGGCGCACCGGGCTTCGTCCACGTCCACAATCCCGACCTCTACCGCGGCGCCTACAAGGACGACGCGGACGCCTACCTGGACGACATCCGTCGCGTCATCGACTCATCCACCAGCGGCGCGGTCGCGGGCATCATGGTCGAGCCGATCCAGGGTTATGGCGGCGTGCTGCCGATGCCGCCCGGTTATCAGCGCCGGGCCGCCGAGATCGTGCGAGCAGCCGGCGGTCTGTACATCTCCGACGAGGTGCAGACCGGGTTCGGCCGCACCGGCGCAAGCTTCTGGGCCTTCGAGCAGGACGGCGTCGTGCCGGACGCCATCGTCATCTCGAAAGGCATCGGCAACGGCTTCCCGATCGCCGCGCTGATCGTGCGCCGCGACGTGGCCGAGTCGATGGCGCAGCGCAAGTTCTTCAACACCTATGGCGCCAACCCGATGGGCTGTGCCGCCGGCCGGGCGGTGCTCAGGGCGATTGCCGACGAGGATCTGCAGGGCAATGCGCTGCGGACCGGCGCACTGTTCGGTGCAGCCCTGGAGTCGGCCGCGGCGCGCCACGAATCCATCGGCCAGGTGCGCGGCGCGGGCCTGATGCGGGGGATCGAGTTCGTCGCCGACCGG
>DAONCJ010000794.1:0-1960 GCA_035401985.1 Burkholderiaceae bacterium
TTGATGGCGGAGATCTCGGCATCGGTCAGGCCGGCGCGCTGGCCGATCGGCACGTGCTGGGTCCACTCGTAACCCGAGCGGCACAGAAAACCGGTGCGCAGCACGACGATCTCGCGTTCGCGCGGCGGCAGCGAGTTCTTCTTGCTCAGCACATAGCTGCCCCAGCCCATGAACCCCTTCATGGCGGCCGGGTGATTGAGCAGGGTGCGGAAGATGTTGAGCATCTTGCCGCGCGTGAGCATCGGCTGGGCCAGTTCCTTCTGTTCGTCGGTCCACTGGTCCTGCGGAACAGGTGCGAAGCGCGGTGAGTTCAAATGCATGTCGGTCTCCTTGGAATGTGATCGATCGAACGCGATCGAAAGCGGGGTTCAGGCTCGGGAAGGCTGCGGTGTGGCGCCCGACAGCGAGCGCATGGTCCAGAAGAAGCTGAGGCCGGCGACACCGCACACAGCGGCCAGCGCAAAGCCTGCGTAATAGGCCCCCGTCAGGTCGTACAGCGTGCCGCTGGCCCATGAGCCGATGCCGGCACCGGCGCCCACATTGACCAGCACCATGCCGTACACGCGGCCCATCGCGCCCGGGAAATTGCGGGCCGCCAGCACCGCGACAAGCGGTCCGCGCGACCCCTGCATCGTACCGAACAGCAGCACGAAGACGACGATCAGCAGCCATGACGGATGCCGCGCAATCAGCGCGAGCACTCCGATGCCGACGATCGTGGCGCCGTACGACAGCGTCGCCACCCGGCGTTCGCCGAAGCGCTCGGCCAGCACGCCCGCGCCGAGCATGCCCACGATGGACAGCATCCCGACCGAGCCGAAGATGGTGGCGGCCTCCAGCGGCTTGAAGCCGGCTTCGACCAGGCAGGCCACCAGTTGCACGTTGATCGTGTAGGTGGTGATCGAGGTGAAGAACATGACTCCCGAAAGCCCCCAGAAGACCCGCGTGCGCAGCGCCCGGCCCAGCGTCCAGGCCACCTGCGCGCTGGCTCGCCGCGCGGCTGCGGCCACCACTTCGGGGGCACCGGCCGAGATCCGTTTCCATGGCAGCAGCAGCACCGGCAGCAGCAGCGCAAACAGCAGGGCGCCCATCGCCAGATAGGCGCTGCGCCAGCCCTTGTGCTCGACCAGTGCCTGGACCAGCGGAGCGACGATCAGCATGCCGGTGCCCAGCGCCGCCGACAATGCGCCCATTGCGGTGGGCAGGCGCGCACCGAACCACCGGCTGACCAGGGTGGATGCCGGCACCGCGCCGATCAGGGTCGAACCGATCGCGCTCAGCACACCGATCAGCAGGTACATCTGCCACAGCGCCGTCATCGAGCCGGCCAGTGCGTAGGCACTCGCGAACAGGGTGAGTCCGAGGCCGTAGCACAGCCGCGCGCCCAGCCGATCGACCGTCATGCCGACCAGCGGCGACATCAGGCCGACCACCACGACGAAGGTCGAGTAGACACCGGTGATGGCCGCACGGTCGGCGCCGAATTCGCGCGTGATCGGCAGCAGGAATATCGCAAAGCTCTCGCCGATGCCGCGCGAGAGCGTGTTCATCAGGGTGCACAGTGCAAGCACGCCGATCGCGGCGCGCTGTTCGGGAGATGTCCTCAAGGTCGACCTAACGTATCATGAGGCAAAACCCCTGGTAAACGCGCCGTCACCGAGAGTCATGCCGATTCTGCTCCGGGCTGCCCATGAGATTTGCCAGGCAAAACTAGTTTCAAATCCTGGACACGGAAGGAGACCCGATGCCCGACGCCACCTACAACGCGCCTGAGCGCATCGGCGCCTCAGCCCTGACCTACGACGCGCTGATCGTCGGCGCCGGGTTCGCCGGCATGTACATGCTGCATCGCCTGCGGGGCCTGGGACTTCGCGTGCGGGTGTTCGAAGCGGGCAGCGGTGTCGGCGGAACCTGGTACTGGCACCGCTATCCCGGCGCGCGCTGCGAGGTCGCAAGCCTC
>DAONCJ010000795.1:0-1956 GCA_035401985.1 Burkholderiaceae bacterium
CGGCTCGATGGGCGCCAGCGTGCAGGCGGTGATCCGCGCCAACCCTGCGCTCGCACCGGGTGATGTCTATGTGCTGAACGACCCCTATGCCGGGGGCACCCATCTGCCGGATGTCACGGTCATCACGCCGGTCTTCGATGCCGCGGGGCGCGACATCCTGTTCTACGTCGGCTCACGCGGCCATCACGCCGACATCGGCGGCATCACGCCCGGCTCGATGCCGCCGGACAGCCGCGAGATCGATGACGAAGGCGTGCTGATCACCAACTTCGCGCTGGCGCGCAACGGCCATCTGCACGAGGCGCAACTGCGCGAACTGCTGGCCGGTGCGCGACATCCGGCGCGCAACATCGACCAGAACATGGCCGACCTGCGCGCCCAGATTGCCGCCAACGAAAAAGGCCGCGAAGAGCTGCTGCGCATGGTCGATCACTTCGGCCTGACGGTCGTGCAGGCGTACATGGGCCATGTGCAGGACAACGCCGAGGAATCGGTGCGCCGAGTGATCAGTGCGCTGAAGGACGGCGAGTTCTCGCTGCCCCTGGACAACGGCTCGGTCATCCGTGTCGCCATCCGGGTCGACCACGACCGGCGCGAGGCGCAGATCGACTTCACCGGGACCAGCGCGCAGCAGCCGAACAATTTCAATGCGCCCCAGGCGGTGACGATGGCCGCCGTGCTGTATGTGTTCCGCACACTGGTCGATGACGAGATCCCGATGAACCAGGGATGCCTGAAGCCGCTTCGGGTGATCGTGCCCGAAGGCTCGATGCTCAATCCGCGGCATCCCGCCGCGGTGGTTGCGGGCAATGTCGAGACCTCGACCTGCATCACCAATGCGCTGTATGGGGCCCTGGGGGTGATGGCCTCTTCGCAGCCGACGATCAACAACTTCACCTTCGGCAACGCCCGGCACCAGTACTACGAAACCGTCTCCGGCGGATCCGGTGCGGGCGGTGTGTTCGATGCGCAGGGACGGCTCATCGGCGGCTTCGAGGGCACCTCGGTCGTGCAGACGCACATGACCAACTCGCGGCTGACCGATCCCGAAATCCTCGAGACGCGCTTTCCGGTGCGGCTGGACAGCTATCGGATCCGGCCCGGCTCGGGCGGAGGCGGGCGCTGGCGGGGTGGCGACGGCGGAGTGCGGCGGGTGCGTTTCCTGGCGCCAATGACGGCCTCGATCCTGTCCAACGGCCGGGTGCATCCTGCGTTCGGTGCGGCTGGTGGCAAGCCGGGGGCGCCGGGGCGCAACTGGGTCGAGCGAGCCGACGGCCGGATCGAGCCGCTGAGCCACGCCGATCGGGCCGAGCTTGCGTCGGGCGACGTCTTCGTGATCGAGACGCCGGGTGGCGGCGGCTACGGCGCGATCGACTGACGCAGGGCCATCACCACCTGGTTGCGGATACCCCGCACCAGGGCGAGCGCGGCGTCCTCGATCTGCAGGCCGCCGGTCTGCGCGCTGTCGGCGTAGATCATGCCTTTGGGCGAGCCATTGATCATCACCGGCAGCAGCAGGAAACTGCCGGCCGTGTAGTGCTGGCGATACCAGGCTGGCACGCGTCCGGCCACGTTCGCGGCGCCGGCGTCGGATATCAGCAGATCCGCGCCCTTGCGGGCGGCGGCGCTCAGCAGATTGCCTTCGTCGTCCAGCACGATGCGGAACATCCTCAGCCGGTCGTTTTCGAGGTCGCCGGCGGCAAAGCGGCCGTTCAGTGCCTCGCCCTTCGCGTCGCGGACGGCGAAGAGCACGCGACGGCACTGCAACGACGCGTGCAGCGTGTCCAGCGCGCAGCGCAGGACGTCGTTGAGCACGAAGCGGCCCGCTAGGCTCTCCGACAGTGCGGCCAGGCCGCTGGCCAGAGCGTTGCGCCGCTGGTCCAGTTCCTGCGGCTCCAGTGCGCGCGCCATCGTGGCCGGCGCGCCGGGCGGCTCGGCAGAGGCCTTGCCCGGACG
>DAONCJ010000796.1:0-1951 GCA_035401985.1 Burkholderiaceae bacterium
CGGCTCATCAGCAGCCCGGCTGCAAAGAACGTCGCCAGGAAAACGAAGCGGCAATCGCCAGCGTGGCCGCACCGGAGAGGCCCAGGCCGCTCGTGCAGCCGGCCGAGACCCTGGCGCCGAATCCGGCGAGCAGGCCACCGGCCAGGGCGGACACAAGCCGGCGCCCCGTGCCCACACTACGGGCGCCGTCCAGTTGAATGCGAAAACGCCCGGCCAGCAGCGCCGAGGCCAGCGCGCCCAGTGCCACGCCGATCACCTGCCAGGTGATCCAGGAAGCCATCGGGCGGCCGTCGGCCACCATCGGCGCGAGATACGCATTGCCCGCCGTTGCGGACGGTGCCCCGACCAGACCAAGCCAGGCGACGAACCGCGTCGAAGCACCGGTGGCGCCCAGGCCATGTCCGGTCAGCACGAAGGTGAGCAGCAGCACGAGCCCCAATGCGACACCTGCCGCGAGCGGCGGCCAGAAGGGGCGGACGCGACCGGCGGATGCGGCTGGAATGGCGATCGACATGATGAACTCACCTTCTAATACGGTACCCCCTACAGTATATTGACCGCGAGATTCGAGGGCAAGCAGGCGCCTGCATCATTGCGTCACCTTGGGTGCAGCAGGGGCAGGCCGACATGGGCGACAATGCCGCTCTTGCGCGCCGGCCAGACCCCGACAGGATCCCGACAGCCATGCCCACAGCCAAAGAAACCAAGCATCGCACCGACCTGCTGAACCGCCTCAAGCGGGCGGAGGGGCAGCTTCGCGGTGTGCAGCGCATGATCGAAGAGGGTCAGCCCTGCCTGGACATCGCCAGCCAGATCTCGGCGGTTCGCAAGGCGCTGGACAGTGCTTATGTGCGCATGACGGTCTGCTACATGGAGCAGGAATTCGAGACGCGCCTGGGCAGCAGTCCCGAGGCGCTTCGCCAGTTGGGCGAGGTCATGAGCGACGTGCAGACGCTGCTCGGAAAAGTGCGCTGAGCGGCGCGCAGGCGGCAGCGGCCGCAGACTTCAGGCCGCAGGCGACCAGCGCGAACCTGTCGCGCAACCGCAGCGAATCAGTCGATCAGATCCAGCGAGGCCGCATGGCGCTCGTTCCAGTCCTGGCCTCCCGATACGCTGACACCCAGCCGGCGCAGCAGACCATTGGCCAGGCCATAGACCAGTCCGTGCACTTCGATCGCCTGCCCGTTCTCCCAGGCCCGCTGCAAGATGGTGGTCCGGCTCACATTGGCCACCTGCTCCAGCACATTGAGTTCGACCAGCCGGCGACCCCGCGCAATTTCGTCGACCGCGGCCTCGAGCCGGCTCCGGTGCTTGAGCGCCACATCTTCCACGTGCCGCAGCCAGTTGTCCGCCAGGCCCACCGAGCGCTGCTCGGCCACCGCCGCCACGCCGCCGCAGCCGTAGTGACCGACGACCATCACATGCTCGACCTTCAGCACATCGACAGCGAACTGCAGCACCGACAAAAAGTTCAGATCCGAATGCACGACCAGATTGGCCACGTTGCGATGGACGAACACCTCGCCCGGGTCCAGCCCAAGAATCTCGTTCGCCGGCACCCGGCTGTCCGAGCATCCGATCCACATGTAGCGGGGCGCCTGCTGACGTGCGAGACGGGTGAAGAAGTCCGGCTCATGGGCCACGCGCTGGGCAGCCCAGGCACGGTTGTTGGCGAATAACGGGTCAAGCGTGCACATGGTGGAACTCGTGTGGTTGGCAGAGCGCCGCGCCGGCGCGGGTCCGGGCGCGTGACTCAGTAAAGGGTTTTCAGCGCCTGGCGATCGAAGGCGCTCAGTTCGTCGAAACGCCCCTCACGCACCTTGGTGGCCCACAACGGATCAGCCAGCAGGGCGCGGCCGACCGCCACCAGATCGAAGTCGCCGCGAGCCAGCCGGCGCTCGAGCTCGTCCAGCGATGCGGGCTGCGACACCTCGCCTGCGTACGCGGCGAC
>DAONCJ010000797.1:0-1943 GCA_035401985.1 Burkholderiaceae bacterium
GGGCAACGGCGCGGTCTCGGCGGCGCCGCTGGGCAGCGCGCTGATCACGACGATCTCGTGGATGTACATCCGGATGATGGGCGCCAGCGGCATCCGCAAGGCGACCGAGGTGGCCATCCTGAATGCCAACTACATCGCGCATCGGCTGCGCGACTGCTTCCCGGTGCTCTACACCGGCGAGCAGGGGCGGGTCGCGCATGAGTGCATCCTGGACATGCGGCACCTGAAGGCGCAGTACGGTGTCAGCGCCGAGGACATCGCCAAGCGGCTGATGGACTATGGCTTTCATGCGCCGACGCTGTCCTTCCCGGTCGCCGACACGCTGATGATCGAGCCGACGGAATCCGAATCGAAGGCCGAACTCGACCGCTTCTGCGATGCCATGGTCGCCATCCATGGCGAACTCGAGGCGATCGCCCGCGGCGAACTCGATGCGCAGGACAACCCGCTGAAAGGGGCGCCGCACACCGCCCAGGAAATCGCGGGTCCATGGGCTCATGCGTACTCGCGCGAGCTGGCGGCCTATCCGCTGCCCTATCTGCGCGAAGCCAAGTTCTGGCCGAGCGTGAAGCGCGTGGACAACGCGGCCGGCGACCGTCAGCTGGTCTGCTCGTGCCCGCCCGTCAGCGATTACGCCTGAGACCCGGGGAGACCGCATGACAACCGATGCCAACACCACGCTGGCCCGCACACCGCTGGATGCGCTGAACCGCGAACTCGGCGCCAAGATGGCGGGCTTCGCCGGCTGGGACATGCCGATCCAGTACCCGGCCGGACTCAAGGCCGAGCATCTGCACACTCGGACCAAGGCGGGCCTGTTCGATGTGTCGCACATGGGGCAGCTGTCGATCGTGCCGCGCGACGGGCGCATCGACACGCTTCACGGACAGCTCGAAGCTGCGCTGCCCGTCGACTTCGAGGGCTGGCCGGTCGGTCTGCAACGGTATTCGGTGCTCCTCAATGCGCAGGGCGGCATCGAGGACGACCTGATGCTGGTCAACCTGGGCGACCACGTGCGCATGGTGGTCAACGCCGGCAACCGCCAGCCCGACCTGGCCCTGCTGCGCGGCCTTTGCCCCGAGCTCGACATCGACTGGATCGACGCCGCACTGGTGGCCCTGCAGGGCCCGCTGGCGCAGGCGGCACTGGAGCGACTGGACCCGCGCTGCGCCGACATGGTCTTCATGCAGTCCCGCACCCTGAAGCTGATGGACGCCGACTGCTTCGCCACCCGCTCGGGCTACACCGGCGAGGACGGCTACGAGATCTCGCTGCCGCGCGAACGCGCCGAGGCGATCGTCCGGCATCTGCTGGACGACCCCACGGTGGCGCCGATCGGCCTGGGGGCACGCGACACGCTTCGGCTCGAAGCGGGGCTGCCACTACACGGCAGCGACATCTCGGCGACGGTCACGCCGATCGAGGCAGGACTCGGCTTCGCGATCCCGAAGTCGCGACGGACGGGAGGCGCCAAGGCCGGCGGCTTTCCGGGCGCACCGACCGTGCTGCGCCAATTGACCGAAGGCGCGCGCCGCAAGCTGATCGGCCTGAGCTCATACGATCCGGTGCCGGTGCGCGCTCACGCCCAGATCGTCGACAGCCACGACAAGGTCGTCGGCGAGGTCACCAGTGGCACGGTCTCGCCCTCGCTGGGCCGCCCGGTAATGCTGGCGATGCTCGATGCCGAGGTGATCCGCGAAAGCGGCAATACCACGCTGAAAGCCGTGGTGCGCGAGCGCCGGCCCGTCGTCCACCTGACGCCGCTGCCCTTCGTCGCCAAGCGCTACAAGCGCTGAGGCTCAGGCTCAGGCGGCCGAGCGCGCCGGCACGCCCGCCCGGCGCCGGCCGGACACCGCATGCTCGGCCCGCGCCAGTGCCGCTTCAGGGCTTTCGTCCTGATGCAGGTCGATCAGCGCATAGCGCGCCTCGACCCGGCGCTGATA
>DAONCJ010000798.1:0-1922 GCA_035401985.1 Burkholderiaceae bacterium
TTCGGTGTTCGACCTGAAGGCGCTGGGCGAGCGCACGCTGACGCTGGATTGCGATGTGCTGCAGGCCGACGGCGGCACGCGCACCGCCTCGATCACCGGCGCATGGGTGGCCGCGCACGATGCGCTGGGCACGCTGGTCGCGCGCGGTGCGCTGGCCGCGATGCCCTTGCGTGACGCGGTGGCCGCCGTGTCGGTGGGCATGTGGCAGGGGGTGCCGGTGCTCGATCTCGATTACCCGGAAGACTCCGCCTGCGACACCGACATGAATGTCGTGATGACCGGTCAGGGCGGCTATGTCGAGATCCAGGGCACGGCCGAGGGCGCGCCGTTCGACCGGCGCCAGGCCGATGCCATGCTGGAGCTGGCGCGCGTGGGCATCGAGCGGCTGGTGCGTGCGCAGCGCGCAGCCCTGGACAGCGCGCAGCCCGTCTCGGCATGAGCCCGCAGGCCGGGGTCGGCCAGCCGCTGTCCCGGGTCGTTCTGGCTTCGGGCAACGCCGGCAAGATCCGCGAATTCTCGGCTCTGCTGGAACCGCTTGGGCTGTCGGTCGTGCCGCAGTCCAGCCTGGGCATCGGCGAGGCGCCCGAGCCCCATCCCACCTTCGTCGAGAACGCGCTGGCCAAGGCCCGTCACGCGGCTGCGGCCAGCGGCCTGCCAGCGCTGGCCGACGACTCGGGCATCTGCATGGATGCGCTGGGCGGCGCACCCGGCGTCCACTCGGCCCGCTGGGCCGCGATGGCGGGCGGTCCTCGCGACGACGCCGCGAACAATCGCCGTCTGGCCGACCAGCTGCGCGAGCACACCGTGCGCAGCGGGCACTACTACTGCGTGCTGGTGCTGGTGCGCTCGGCCGACGATCCCCGGCCGATCATCGCCGACGGCGTGTGGCGCGGCGAGTTCATCGACGTGCCGCGCGGCGATGGCGGGTTCGGCTACGACGCGCACTTCCTGCTGCCCGAACTGGGCTGCACCGCCGCCGAGCTCAGTGCCGAGCGCAAGAACGCCGTCAGCCATCGCGGCCAGGCCATGCGTGCGCTCGTCGAGAGTCTGCATACCGCCGGTCTGGCACGGCGCTGACGATGAAGACCGTGTCGGTGGTCCGGCTGGTGCCCTCGCGCGCCGCGGCAGGCGGCGCCGTGCCGCTGTCGCAGCTGCCACCGCTGTCGCTGTACGTGCACCTGCCCTGGTGCCTGAAGAAGTGCCCGTACTGCGACTTCAACTCCCATGAATGGCGTCGCGAAGAGGGCGCACCGGCGAGCCTGCCTGCCGAGCTCGAGCAGCGCTACCTCGACGCGCTGCAGGCCGATCTTGAGGCGTCGCTGCCACTGATCTGGGGCCGCGGCATCCAGACCGTCTTCATCGGCGGGGGCACGCCCAGCCTCTTTTCGCCGGCGGCGATCGAGGCGATGCTGGCGATGATCCGCGCCCGCGTGCGGCTGGTGCCCGAGGCCGAGATCACCCTCGAGGCCAATCCCGGCAGCTTCGAGACCGGCCGCTTCGCCGGGTTCGCCCGGGCTGGCGTCACGCGGCTGTCGATCGGGGTGCAGAGCTTCGACGACACGCTGCTGCGCGCGATTGGCCGGGTGCACGATGCCGCCCAGGCGCACGCCGCCGTGCAGGAGGCGGCCCGGCATTTCAGCACCTTCAACATCGACCTGATGTACGCCCTGCCGGGCCAGTCGATGGCCGCCCTCGATCGTGACCTGGACCAGGCGCTCGCCTACAACCCTCCGCACCTGAGCTGCTACCACCTCACGCTCGAGCCGAACACGCTGTTTGCCAAATATCCGCCGACGCTGCCCGACGACGATCTGGCGGCCGACATGCAGGACCGGGTCGGCGAGCGGCTGGCTCAGGCGGGGCTGCGGCAGTACGAGATTTCGGCGTACGCCCGGAGCGGTCACCGGGCGCGTCACAACCTG
>DAONCJ010000799.1:0-1921 GCA_035401985.1 Burkholderiaceae bacterium
ATCCGTGCAGGGCTATCTGGCCGAGGCGGGCAATTCGCGTGCCTCGGTGGTCGTCCTGCAGGAGTGGTGGGGTCTGAATGACCAGATCCGCGGCGTGGCGGACCGTCTGGCCCTGGCCGGGTACACCGCGCTGGTGCCCGACCTGTATCGGGGCAAGTCGACCGTCGAGGCCGAAGAGGCGCACCACCTGATGTCCGCTCTGAACTTCGGCGAGGCGGCGTCTCAGGACATCCGCGGCGCGGTGCAGTTTCTGAAAGCCCGCGGCGGCAAGGTCGGCGTCACCGGCTACTGCATGGGCGGCGCACTGACCGTGCTGTCGATGACGATGGTGCCCGAGGCCGATGCTGCGGTCGTGTGGTACGGGTTGCCGCCGCTGGAGTTCGTCGATGCGTCGAAGATCAGCAAGCCGATGATCGCGCACTGGGCGGAACAGGATGCGGCATTTGCCATCGCATCGGTGGATCAGCTCGAGGAAAAGCTGCGGGCAGCCAAAGTCGACTACACCGGCTACCGCTACCTGGCACAGCACGCCTTCGCCAACGAGACAGCCCAGGGGCCGCACCGGCTGGGGATCACCCAGTACGACGCCGCCTGGTCACAGATCGCCTGGGATCGCACCTTCTCGTTCTTCGGCAGGCACCTGGGCTGACGAGACGAGCCGAAATCAGCAGGCTGTACGGTTAGCGCGCTGGATGAAGAGCCGCCGGTCAGCCGGCGCCTTCATCGAAGCACAGGAAGCCATGGCTGATCGCCGGATGGCCCTGTTCGGTGAACAGCGAGAAGAAGATCACACCGTCCTGGCGGCTCTGTATTTCGAGTGACAGCGTGGACGGCATCAGCACCATGGCGGCGAATCGGCCTCCCAGGCGGCGCACCCGTCCCGGATCGCCCCCCAGGCAGGCATCCACCAGCCGGGTCACCGCCAGAGCCAGCGTCGCGGTGCCGTGCAGGATGATGTCGGGCAGCCCCGCCGCCAGCGCCACCTTGCGGTCGGTGTGGATCGGATTCCAGATGCGCGCGCACTCGGTGTAGGTGTGTGCCAGCCCGGCCGCCACGGGGATGGCCAGCCGGCCGGCTGGCGCTGATCCGGCGGATGGTGACGCCGATCCGGCGGACGCCGGCGGGGTCGGCAATGCCGGCGGACGCTCGAGCCAGGCCGGCGCGCCCTCCACGGCCACGCCGCGGCTGATGCCCAGCTGGAATGTCCGGCAGACAAGTTCGCCCTGCGCATCGTAGGTGTCGAGCCTGATGGTCTGTGCGGCACCGGGCTTGATCGACTCGAGTCCGATCACGGTTGCCTGGGTCAGCAGCCGCTCGCCCGCCCGGATTTGCCGAAAGATATGCAGGTCGTGCGCCGCATGCACGCCACGCGCCCGCTCCTGCGGCGTGACGGTCTCGAATCCGCGCAGCTGCCGGCTCGCCAGAATGACCGGCCATTCAAGGCAGACCGGAAACACCGGATGGGCGACCACGTCGTGGCGCTCGGTGTCCATGTAACACGGGTTGAGATCGTGCAGGCCAGCGCCGTAGGCCATCACCCAGCGGGCGTCGACGTCGTGGGGAAAGGCCGACGTGGTGGCGCCGACCATGGTGGTGTGCAACGGCATGCGTGGCTTCCAGAGATGAGGGGGGAACGACCGTTCATTCTCGCCGGCGCCAACACCGGCGGGAAGCCCTGTGCCGGCTCAGCCACTGCCCCGCGGGGTCTGGCGGCCTGCCACACCCCGTCACTGTGCGCCCCGGCCCCCGTTTCGGAACGCCCCGCATCAGTCCCATGACGGGCCGGCGTTCGGGCATGATGACTGCTGCCCCGCAGTCTGCCAGGAGACACCATGCCCTTGAGCTTCACGCCATTGAGCCAGCACTTCGCCGCCGAAGTAAGCCCGGTCGATCTGCGCGCAGTCCACGACCGCGACACGCT
>DAONCJ010000800.1:0-1912 GCA_035401985.1 Burkholderiaceae bacterium
CCGCCATCCGGCCGATCCGCCCGTCGCCCAGCAGCCGGCCGGTGCCCACCGCGGACGTGCCAAGAAACGCCACGCAATGCTGGCTGATCGCATCGTGCTCGTCCCATTCGAGGGCCTCGGGAATCGCCTGTTCGCGCACGAACACTTCGGTGCGCACGGCGCCCGCGTGGGCTTCGAGCTCTTCCCAGGTCCCCATCACCAGCCTGACCGTGCCCGTCATGTTCTCAGTCCTCGATTCTGAAGGCGGTGCGCAGCGCTACGCCCGCGGCGGCATGGGCGCGGCGGACCGCCGGCACGAAGCCCCCGTGCTGGAAAAAGGCATGGATCATGCCCTCGAACACCGTGCACTCGACGGCGACGCCAGCTTCGCGCAGCCGCTGCGCATAGGCCAGCCCTTCATCGACCAGCGGATCGTATTCGGCCAGCGCGATCCAGGCCGGTGCGACGCCGGCCACGCTGGCCGCCTGCAACGGGGCGAAGCGCCAGTCGTCGCGGTCGGTCTCATTGCGCACATACAAGTCGAAGAACCACTGGATCACATCGGCGTCCAGCAGATGGCCATGCGCCAGCCGCCGGTGCGACTCGCTGTCCTGTCGCGAGGCCATCCCCGGATAGATCAGCAGCTGAAGTGCCAGCCCGACTCCGTTGTCCCGGGCATGCAGGGCGGTCGCGGCGGCCAGCGTCCCGCCCGCGCTGTCACCACCGACCGCGATGCGTTCGGTGTCCACACCCAGCGAGCCCGACTGCGCGAGCAGCCAGTCGAGCGCGTCGAAGGCGTCATCGGCGGCGGCAGGAAACCGGTGCTCCGGCGCCAGCCGGTAATCGATCGCATAGACATGGCAGCGTCCGGCAGCGGCCAGCACGCGGCACAGCCGGTCGTGCGTCTCGAGCGAACCGATCGTGAAGCCGCCTCCGTGAAAGAACAGCAGCGCAGGCTGCGGATGCGCCCAGCCGTGCTCGAAGGGCACGTACTGGCGGGCGCCGATCGAACGGCCCGGCAGATCGAGCCTGTGCTCGTGCACGGCATGCATCGGCAGCGGCGCCACATCGAGCGTCAGAACAGCCCGCGCGTACGACTCGCGCGCGGCCTGCACGCCCATCTGCGGATAGGTGGGCCCCGGGCTGCGCTGAGCCCAGTACAGGATCTTCTGAACCTGCGGATCGATCACCGGCGGCCTTGCGCGGCGCACCGCGTCATGTCGGACGCTGCACGACTTCCGGCTTGAAACTGAACGGATCGCTGGGGTTGCGCTGCTCGAGGATGTCCGTCATGCGCAGTTCCACCGCCGGCAGAATGCGCTGATGGGGCAGCACATAGAAGCGGTTCTCTCGGATCGCATCGAAGGTCATCTCCGCGACCTGCGCGGCGCTCAGTTTGCCGGACCCGACCGCCTTGTCGCCGGCCTGCTGTGCGGCAACCTGCGAAGGCGTGAGCTCGCGGTCTTCATACAGATCGAGCGGGCGGTTGTGGTGCGACTGGAAGATGCCGGTGGGCACGAACGCCGGGCACAGCACCGACACGCCGATCTTCGCGCCCGCGGTGCGCAGGTCATGGAACAGGGTTTCGCTGGCCGCCACCACCCCGTGCTTGCTGACGTTGTAGACCCCCAGCAGCTGCGGCGCGAGCAGCCCGGCGACCGACGCGGTGTTGACGATGTGGCAGGCCTCGTTCTGGCGCAGCATCACCGGCACGAAGCTGCGGATGCCGTGGATCACGCCCCACAGGTTCACCCCCAGCACCCATTGCCAGTCCTTCTCGGTGTTCTCCCAGATGTAGCCGCCCACGCCCGCCACGCCCGCGTTGTTGAACGCCAGGTGGATCGCGCCGAAGCGCTGAATGGCCGCTGCCGCCAGCGTTTCGACGTCGTGGGCCCGCGATACATCGCAGACCAGCGAGATCGCCTCGGCGCCA
>DAONCJ010000801.1:0-1912 GCA_035401985.1 Burkholderiaceae bacterium
GTTCGGATCGTGCAGCGCCGCAAAGAGGGTCACCAGCGCCTTGGCCGCCTCGGCATCGACCGCATGGACCGCTGGGATCAGCAATAGCAGAGTCGCGCCGGCCACCGCGGTGGTCAACGCATTGCGCAGGGATTGGGTCATTCTCGCCACCATGTTGTCGTTGCTGGGTGTCTTCAGTCCGATCGCGAGACCGATTGAAAACTATGGTGGAGTCTGGGTGCGCGCCGACCGCGCGAATATCGTCTGGGGATGAAAGTGACTGTAGGAGTTTTCTGAACGCCGCCCGCGCGTTCCATTCGAGCGAACGACGCGCGATCGAACGGCGCGCAATCTATTCGCGCGAAGTGTCCAGCAGCTTGTGTTCGATCGCGTAGCGCACGAGGTCCACGTCGCTGCCCAGGTTCATCTTGGCCAGGGTGCGAGACTTGTGCGTGCTGACGGTCTTGATGCTCAGGGAAAGCTCGGCGGCGATCTCGGTCAGGCTCACGCCGCGCACGATGCGGCTGAACACCTCGAATTCACGGTCCGAGAGCAGCGTGTGCGGCGCACTGTCGGTACGCGGCGCCAGGTTGGTGGCCAGAAGCACCGCGACCTTCTCGCTGATGAACACCCCACCACCGGCCACCTTGCGCATGGCCGGCAGCAGCAGGTCGACATTGTCCTCCTTGGACAAGTAGCCCGAGGCGCCGGCGCGAATCGCGCGCACCGCGTACTGCTCTTCGTGATGCATGCTGAACACCAGCACCGGCAGCCGGGGCCGCTCGGCCTTGATCAGCTTGATCAACTCCACCCCGTTGCGCCCCGGCATCGAAAGGTCGAGCACCACCAGGCCCCAGTTGCGCTCGCGCACCAGCCCCAGCGCAGTGGTGCCGTTGTCGGCCTCGCCCGCGACGATCATGTCGTCGGTATCGGCCAGGATCTTCTTGAGCCCGTCGCGAATGATTGCGTGATCATCCGCAAGCAGCACTTCGATTTTCAAGCCTCGTCTCCTGGAGCATCCGCCCACTGCAGCGGCAGCCTGACTTCGACACACACGCCCCCTTCGGGCCGATCGTAGACCCGGAAGTGGCCGCCCAGCGCGGTCGCGCGTTCGCGCATGCCGACCAGTCCGACGCCACCGGGGCGTTGCGGACCGCCGGCGAGCCCCCGGCCATCGTCGCACACCGTCAGCACCAGTTCTTCGTCCTGGGCCACCAGTGCGATCCGCACACCGGTTGCCGCGGCGTGCCGGGCGACGTTGGTCAGCGATTCCTGGACGATCCGGAACAGCGCGGTCGCCTGCGCCTCGCAGGTGACCAGCGGCGCGGCGGCCAGATCGAGCGAGATCGCGAGCTTGGTGCGCTGGCCGAATTCGCCGGCGTGCCACGCCACCGCCTCGCCGAAGCCCAGGTCGTCGAGGATCGGCGGACGCAGGTCGGTCGAGATGCGGCGCACCGACACGATCGCGGCATCGAGCGCGCGGCGCATCGCATCGAGCTTGTCCGGTGGCGCCCCCCGCCCGTCCCTCAGGCGCCCGGCCAGCCAGGACAATTCGAGTTTCAGCCCGGTGAGCTGCTGGCCGAGGTCGTCGTGCAGTTCGCGCGAGATCCGCGTGCGCTCCTGCTCGCGCACGCTTTGCAGCGAGGCCGACAGGTCGCGCAATTGCCGGTTCATGTCGAGCACGGCCGCTTCCGCGCGACGCCGTTCGGTGACATCGCGCAGCACCGCGGTGAGTTGCAGCTTGCCCCCGAGCAGCGTGCGCGAAATGGTGGATTCGATCGGGAACTCGGTGCCGTCGGCACGCTGCCCCGCGACGGCGAGATTGGCGGCCATCGCCCGCGACACCGAGTCCCCCTGGGCGAACCCTTTCAGGTGGCCGCCGTGAACGGCGCGCATGCGCTCGGGCAGCAGGCGGGCCAGCGGCTGGCCGATC
>DAONCJ010000802.1:0-1911 GCA_035401985.1 Burkholderiaceae bacterium
CACGATCTACATCATCGGTCGCAGTGCCGCGGGCGGTCTGCGCTGCGGCGTCGCTGCGGCGCTGGGCATCGGCGCGGGTTGCCTGTTTCATGTCGCCGCGGCGGTGCTCGGGCTGTCGGCCTTGCTGGCGTCGTCGACGGTGCTGTTCAGTGCGATGAAGATCGCCGGGGCCGGCTACCTCGCGTGGATTGCACTGAGTATGCTGCGCTCGGCCTGGCATCGGGGTGCAGCGCAGGCTCCGAGCCGCCGTGCGGGGCACCCGGCATCCGCAGCGCCGGACACCGGGGCACCGTGTCAACCGAGGGTCGGCACACTGCCCGGTCCCTCGGCATTCTGGCCCGTGCTGCGCCAGGGCTGCCTGACCAACATGCTGAATCCAAAGGTCGCCCTGTTCTTTCTGGCCTTCCTGCCGCAGTTCGTCAGCCGCGATGCCGCGCATCCGGCCCTCGCCATGGCGGTGCTCGGCGCGATCTTCTGCATCAACGGCACGGTGTGGTGTCTGCTGGTCGCCTGGTCGGCCGCGCGACTGGCCCACCGCCTGAACACCCGCACACGCCTCGGCGCTTTGCTGGAGGCGCTGGGCGGTTCGCTGCTGCTCTGGCTGGCGGCGCGCCTGGCGCTCAGTGACGCTTGACCATGGCCAGAAACATCGAGATCAAGGCGCGATGTGCCGACCTGACACTTGCCCGTCAGCACGCCTGCGCGCTGACAGGCAACGCTGCCGAACTGATCGTGCAGGACGACACGTTCTTCGCCTGCGCCAGCGGCCGGCTGAAGCTGAGAGTGCTCGGTGACGGCTCGGGCGAACTGATCCACTACCACCGCGCCAACGAGGCAGGCCCCAAGGCATCCCACTATGTCATCGTCCCCTGCCCCGATCCCGATGCCCTGCGCGACGCGCTGGCCCGTGCCTGCGGTGTGATCGGCCGCGTGCGCAAGCAGCGCTGGCTGGTGATGTGCGGGCGCACGCGCATTCATTTCGATCAGGTGGAAGGGCTGGGCAACTTCATCGAACTGGAAGTGGTCCTCGCTGAAGACGAACCGGAAGCAGCGGGCGTCGCGCAGGCCCAGGCCCTGATCGCGGCGCTGCGGATACCACCTGCGGACCTGCTGACGGGTGCCTATCTCGACCTGATGTCTGATCGCCCCGACACCGACGCGCAATGATCCGGAATCCGCTTGGGGCCGGCGGATTTCATCCGCCTTTGGTTACCATGAGCGCCGAGGAGACCCTGCCATGACCGTCATCACCTGCATCGAAGATCTGCGCCGCCTGCATCAGGCGCGCGTGCCCCGGATGTTCTACGACTACGCCGATTCGGGTTCGTGGACGGAAGGCACCTATCGCGCGAATGAAAGCGACTTCCAGCGCATCAAACTTCGCCAGCGGGTGGCCGTCAATCTCGAGAACCGGTCGATCAAGGGCAGCATGGTCGGCACAGAAGTGGCGATGCCGGTGGCGCTGGCGCCCACCGGTCTGACCGGCATGCAGCATGCCGATGGCGAGATCCTGGCCGCGCGGGCCGCCGAGCGATTCGGCGTGCCGTTCACGCTGTCGACCATGAGCATCTGCTCGATCGAGGACGTGAAGGCGCACACGACCAAGCCCTTCTGGTTCCAGCTCTATGTGATGCGGGACCGTGAATTCATCGAAGGACTGATCGACCGCGCCAAGGCGGCCGGATGCGGCGCGCTGGTCCTCACGCTCGATCTGCAGATCCTTGGCCAGCGTCACAAGGACATCAAGAATGGCCTTTCAGCGCCGCCCAAGCTGACGATTCCCAACATCCTGAACATGATGACCAAGCCGCGCTGGTGCATGGGCATGCTGGGCACTTCGCGGCGCCAGTTCGGCAACATCGTCGGACACGTGAAGGGCGTCGCGGACATGTCGTCGCTGTCGGCCTGGAC
>DAONCJ010000803.1:0-1903 GCA_035401985.1 Burkholderiaceae bacterium
ATGCACGATGGCGCCGATGGCCGGCGTGACCGGCTCGACCGTGAAGTGCTTGAACAGGGGCGCGGGGCGGTCCAGGTGGAGGGCAGTGATCGGGGCATTCATGGGAGGGATCCTCAGGAGGGCTTTTCCGGAATCAATGCTGGCATGCGGCGCCGGTGCTGACCAATGAATTCACCGTGCTGCGCCATAACCAAAGCGGCATGTCATGGCAACATCGGATGGCCACCGCTCGTTGTCACCGGGAGTCCATCATCAGCCCTCGCACTTACTTTGGCAGGGACATCAAGCTGCGACATCTGCGCCTGATCGTCGCGATCGAAGACGCCGGCCAGCTGAGCAAAGCCGCCACCCTGCTGCACCTGTCACAGCCCGCGCTGTCCAAGGCCTTGTCCGACATCGAACGCGCCATCGGCGAGCCGCTGTTCGAGCGCGGCGCGCGCGGCCTCGTCGCGAACGCCCGCGGCACGGCGATGATCCGGGCAGCGCGCAATGTCCTGTTCGAGCTCGACCGGGTCGGCGTCGAGATCAGTGGCCTGGCGGAGCGCCCGTCACGCATTCTGACGGTAGGGGTGATGCCCACCGCGGCGATGAGCTTTCTGGGCCACGCGATTGCGCTGCTGCATGAGCGGGACCCCGGGGTTTCCGTGCGGGTCGTGGACGGCATGACCGAGGGGCTGTTGAACCAGCTGGCCCTGGGCCGGCTGCAGCTCGCCATCGGCGCGCGATTGCGCGACTCGGTGCCGGCCGAGGTTCGCGCGCACCGGCTCGTTGACGACCCGATGCGCCTTGTCGTGGCACGCGGGCACCCGCTCGCCCGGCGCAAGGCGCCCGACTGGGATGCCTGCGTGGCCTTTCCCTGGATCCTGCCGTCGCCAGGGCATCCGGTGCGCATCTCGTTCGACCATGCCTTGCGGCGAAAAGGTCTGACCGCCCCAGCGCAGATTCTGGACGGACTGGAGATCGGACTGGTGCTGGCTTTGCTGGCCCACGGGAGTGCCGTCAACCTGATGCCGGCACGACTGGCCGGGCAGTTGCAGGCCGAGGGGCGGCTGCGGATCATCGCGGGCGACGAATCGACGGAGCTGGGCATTCATCTCGCGACCACGGCCTTCGTGCACCTCGAACACGAACACTCGCCGGAGGTCACGATGATGCTGGAATGCCTTCGGCGCGTGCTTTCGACGCCAGTTCCGGCTTAGTCGGGCAGCCGCCCGCGTGCTGCCCGATTGTCACGCGGGTACCTGAGTGTCACGCGGCTTGCCTCATGGAGCGGGATCTGCATAACCTGGAGGTTATGCCTGATTCAATCATTCTCCGGCTTGCCGGGTCCCACCAGCGTGCCTTCGCGCCAGCGCGCCTGTACGGTCGGCACACCGTCGAGGAACCAGCGCAGAGATGTGAGCAGCCGCGCGTCCGACTCCTCCTCCACCCGCACCGTGCCCGAGTAATGGAAGTACACGTAGCCGCGATCCTGCTGCCGTGCGGCGAGCAGCGCGCCCACGCCCTTGAACGGCAGATAGCCGTTGGCGCCGTTCGAGAACACCCAGTCGCCGTCCGAGACTTCTCGCCAGCCGACGGTGCCGGCCAGGGCCAGGGGCGGCGCGCCGCTCGCCGACACCCCGCCCAAGTTGCGCAGCGGCCGCGGTCGATCGACCACCGACCCGTTCGCCGCCGCCCGCACCCGGCCCAGCGGCACCAGCAGCTGGTAACGCGGCTCGGGGTCGGCCATCCACTCCACGTACACCCCGTTGCGCAGCACCGGCTTGCCCGGCTCCAGCGCGCCGAAGCCTTCGCGCGCGAGCATCGCCCGCACGGTCGCGAGCCGACGTGCGCGCAGATCGGCCTCCTGAGCCGGCGCGGCGCGCATCGCTGCGAACCAGCCCAGTGGATCGCGGACAAGGCG
>DAONCJ010000804.1:0-1900 GCA_035401985.1 Burkholderiaceae bacterium
GTGGCGACGAGCAGCGAGTCGATCTCTGGGGATGCCATGCCGGTGAACAGCACGCCCAATGCACTCCAGCTGCAGCTTTCGGCGGCCATCAGCACGATGAACCGCCGCCAGCGTGGCTTAAGGTCGATCTGTTCGGGCGGAGTGCGATTGAAGTCGATGGCATCGATGACGCGGGCGCTCGAGATGACGATCCGCAAAGCAATCCAGGCGCCAAGCGCCGGACCGGCGAGCACGGGCCACAGCACGATGCCGACCACGATCGAGAACGCGATACCGGCAATGATCGGACGGGGCGAGAGCGTGAACAGCAGCGCGGCCAGATCGAATTTGACGCGGTGCTCGATCTTGCGTCGATCTTCCTCGCTGGCGACCGTTTCGTTCACCATCTCAGGTCCGGATCAGTGAACAGGGGGTCAAGGAGAGGAAGCCGTGGCTGGCGTGAGGATGGGAGCTGCGCCTCAGCGCAGCGTGACCGGTACCATCGGCAGTAGCGATCAAGGACGTCGCGCCAGGAGCATATAAGTCAACAATTGTAGCGGACGCGATTGACGGACCGACGGCATGGCAGGTCTTCCGGACGGGCGCGCGCTGCTTCATCTTTCTTCATGTTCGCCAATATTGGCTTCATGCGGGCGGCGCATGATGGGTGCCTGCCCCTGAGGGCTGGACCATTTCACGACCGGAGCATCGCATGACCAGACTGACGAACCACTGTCCCGAAACTGCTGAACCGAACGCCGCCGCGCCGCAGCCACGCCGTAAGCGATTCTGGCTGCTTGCGGGTGCCGCGGTCGTGGTGGCTTCGCTGGCTGCCTGCGCTCCGGGGCAGCATCACCGTGGCGATGGCCCGATGGGTCACAGCGGTCAGATGGATCCCGAGGCGATGGGTCGACGTGTCGACAAGGGCGTCGACCGGGTGCTGTCGGATGTGCAGGCCAGCGCAGAGCAGAAGCAGAAGGTCGGCGCCATTGTCCGCCAGGCGATTGCCGATCTGGCGCCACTGCGCGACAAGCATCGGACTGCACGCAAGAGCGCCGTCGACCTGCTGGCCGCGCCGACGATCGATCGTGCGGCCATGGAAGCCTTGCGGGCCGAACAGATGCAGCTTGCCGATCAAGCCAGCCGCCGGATGACGCAGGCGCTGGCCGATGTCGCCGATGTGCTGACGCCCGAGCAGCGCGTCAAGCTCAAGGAGCGCCTCGAGCGGCGGATGACGCGGCGCTGGTGGTGATCGGAAGCTGACCCGATGACCCGCATCCTGATGATCGAGGACGACGCGCGGCTGGCAGCGATGGTCCGAAGCTATCTGGGTGATGCGGGCTTCGAGGTCGTGGTGGCCGACGATGCCGCGCGCGGCCTGCGCCACCTCGAGCGTCAGGCCTGCGATCTGGTTCTGCTCGATCTGATGCTGCCCGATGCCGATGGCCTGGACGTGTGCCGGCGGATCCGGGCCGGCAGCGCCGTGCCGATCATCATGGTGACCGCGAAGGGCGAGACGACCGACCGGGTCGTCGGCCTGGAACTGGGCGCCGACGACTATCTGGCCAAGCCCTTCGACCCGCGCGAACTGCTGGCCCGGGTGCGCGCGGTGCTGCGACGCCGTGGCGATGACGCCGGCAAGGGCAATGAAGTGATGCGGTTCGGCCGCCTCGAGATCGACCGGGCGTCGCGACAGGTGCGCCTCGATGGTCATGACCTTGGCCTGACCGCGCGTCAGCACGACCTGCTGGTGGCGATGGCCGAGCG
Source organism: Burkholderiaceae bacterium (assembly GCA_035401985.1). Lineage (GTDB taxonomy): Bacteria > Pseudomonadota > Gammaproteobacteria > Burkholderiales > Burkholderiaceae_E > Quisquiliibacterium. The sequence continues at coordinate 1,747 of DAONCJ010000804.1, forward strand.
TGCGGGGCGCGTGCTCAGCCGCGACCAGCTGATCGACCTGGTGGGCGCCAACGGCGGCGAATCCATCGACCGCTCGATCGACGTGCACATCGCGCGGATCCGTGCCGGCATCGAGGACGATCCCCATCGGCCCAGGCGGATCATCACGGTCCGA
>DAONCJ010000805.1:0-1900 GCA_035401985.1 Burkholderiaceae bacterium
GGTGCAGGCGACGAGGTGTTCGCGCGGACACTGTCGTACCTGAAGGAGCGCAAGCAGTTCGGCAAGATCATCGGCGAGTTCCAGGCGCTGCAGCATCGCGCCGCCGTGCTCCTTACCGACCTCGAGATGGCGCGTGCTGCGGTGATGAAGGCGCTGCAATGTGTCCAGGCGGGCGACAGTTCAGCGGGCCGCTGGGTGTCGGTGGCCAAGGCGAAGGCCTGCGCGGCTGGCGGTCTCGCGGCGCAGGAAGGCGTGCAGATGCACGGCGGCATGGGCATGACCGACGATTTCGACATGGGCCTGTTCATGAAGCGGGTGCGGGTGCTGCAGGAACTCTTCGGCGATGCTTCGTTCCATGGCGATCGGCTGGCCCGGATGGGCGGCTACTGATCCAGCTCCGTCGGCGGCAAACCGCCGCCTCGTCCGCGACGAACAGCCGCTCAGCCCACGACGAACAGCCGCCCAGCCCAAGACGAACAGCCGCCCAAGCCCGCGACGAACAGCCGCCGTGAGCAGTGCGGCGGCGCAGTTTTCTGTGGCCCGCGCACCCGGTGCTAACATCCGGGTCCCTTTTTTTCTGATGCCGACATCATGCTCTGGATGCGCTTCTCGCTCGATGGACGTCCGTGCTTCGGCACGCTGGACAACGGCCGGATCCGGCTGCATGAGGGCGACATGTTCGAGTCGCCGGTGCCGACAGACCGCTTCATCGACAGCGCCGATGTGCAGTGGCTGACTCCCTGTCAGCCCGGAAAATTCATCTGCATGTGGAACAACTTTCACGCGGCGGCGGCGAAGCAGTCGCTGGCCATTCCGGGCGAACCGCTGTGGTTTCTCAAGGCCGCAAGCGCATTGCGTGCCCACGGAGAATCGATCGTGGCGCCTGCGGCCGAGGTCTATGACGGCCGGGTCGTCTATGAGGGCGAGCTCGGTGTTGTGATCGGCCGGCGCTGCCGCGATGTCAGCGAGGCCGATGCGCCCTCGGCGATCTTCGGCTACACCTGTGTCAATGACGTCACCGCGCTCGAGCTGATCGCCCGCGATCCGTCGTTTCCGCAATGGGCGCGGGCCAAGAGTTTCGACAGCTTCGGCCCCTTCGGGCCGGTGATCGCCACCGGTCTCGATCCTTCGATGCTGAACGTGCGCACGCTGGTCGGTGGGCGCGAGCGCCAGAACTATCCGGTGGCCGACATGATCTTCTCGCCGGCGCAGCTGGTGTCGCGTCTGTCCCGCGAGATGACCCTGGAGCCAGGCGATGTGATCTCGTGCGGCACATCGCTGGGGGCACTGCCGATGCGGCCCGGACACGTGATCGAGGTCGCCATCGACGGCATCGGGGTGCTGCGCAACGAATACACCGCGGCACCGGCAGCCGCTGCTGCGGCCTGAAGGAGAACCTCGACATGAAGATCACCATCGTGGGCGCCGGTGCAATCGGCGGATACCTGGGCGCGCGGCTGGCGCTGGCCGGCGAAGACGTCACCTTCGTGGCGCGGGGACCGAACCTCGAGGCCTTGCGCAGCAACGGCATCCGGCTGATCGAGGAAGACGGCACCGAACGGGTCGCACAACCGATCAGGGCGGTGCAGTCGATGGCCGACGCGGGCCCGCAGGACTACGTGCTGCTGACGCTCAAGGGGCATCAGGTCGAACAGGTGGCCGCCGACATGCGCGCACTCTATGGCCCCGAGACGGCGGTCGTCACGATGCAGAACGGCATCCCCTGGTGGTACTTCCACAAGCTGGGCGGTGAATACGACGGCCGGCCGGTGACGATGGCCGATCCCCGCGGGATCATTGCGGCCAACCTCGAGAACGAGCGCATCATCGGCTCGGTCGTGTACCCCGCCAGCGAACTGATCGCTCCGGGCGTGGTCAAGGTCATCGAGGGCAACCGCTC
>DAONCJ010000806.1:0-1899 GCA_035401985.1 Burkholderiaceae bacterium
CAGCCGGATCCAGACGCTGACGCCCAGCAGGATGATCGACACCAGGAACGGAATCCGCCAGCCCCAGTCGGCAAAGGCGGCTTCGCCCATGGCGGTCCGGGTGCCGAGAATCACCATCAGCGACAGGAACAGGCCCAGCGTGGCCGTGGTCTGAATCCACGAGGTGAAGGCGCCGCGCTTGCCGTGCGGCGCGTGCTCGGCCACGTAGGTGGCTGCACCGCCGTACTCGCCGCCGAGCGCCAGGCCCTGCAGCATGCGCAGTGCGATCAGGATGACCGGCGCGGCCACGCCGATGCTGGCATACGAAGGCAGCAGGCCGACGATGAAGGTCGACGCGCCCATGATCAGGATGGTGACCAGGAAGGTGTACTTGCGCCCGATCATGTCGCCAAGTCGGCCGAACACCAGTGCGCCAAAGGGGCGGACGATGAAGCCGGCCGCGAACGCGAGCAGAGCGAAGATGAACGCCGAACCGGCGTCCAGGCCACTGAAGAACTGCTTGGCGATGATGGCCGCCAGCGAACCGTACAGGTAGAAGTCGTACCATTCGAAGACGGTACCGAGCGAGGACGCAAAGATGACCTTGCGTTCTTCGGCGGTCATCGTCCCGGACGATGCGCCCCCGCCTTTCATTGCCGTTGTAGCCATTGTTCTCTCCCCCTTTAGGATTTTCGGACGCCGGCGCGCCCATGGGGAAGCAGTGTGAGGCGGGGTGCTGACGCACCCCTGACAGCGGGCTTACGCCGGACTTACCGGCCGCTGACGCGAAACTGACGGGATCAGACCCACGCCTGCAGCACGTAGTCGTAGACCGCCTGCCCGTTCATCATGTCCACCCGCTGCAGACGGATGCGCAAGCCCTGCGGGGTGCGCACCAGCGTGTGGCGATAGGTGCCGCCGAAGTGACGGACCGAGTCGCGCCGCAGTTCCATCATCTGGAAGCGCGAGCAGACCTGCACGGTGTCGGCGCTCGAAGATTCGATCACGACGTTGCCGACCAGATGGCTGGTGCCCCACATCGGAGCCTGGGACCAGGCGTTCGGGTGATTCAGGCGCCCCATGCGGATTTCCATGACGAGGCGGTCTTCCGAGAATATCGACGGCTGTCCGACCCAGTCGGTCTGCTCCTGCGCGATCGGCATCCAATACACGCCGTCGGACGTGAACAGATCGATCCACTGCTGCCAGCACTTTGCGTCGAGCAGGCCCGCCTGCACATAGAGCAGGTTCTCGACCTCGCGCTGCAGGTCGCCCGGCGTGTGCGGCACGGCCGGCACATACTGCGTGCCCTGCACGGCGGCCCGGCCGCGGCCGGTGTGGTCCGGCGCGATCGACTCGGCACCGGTCATCGACTCGATCGCGTTGATCACCACGCCACCGTCCAGGGCCTTGCCCACGAGGTCGGCCCCGCGGGAACCCGCATGCGCGCTGCCGGGAGGATTCACTTGGCTCATTGCAATTCTCCGCTCAGCTCGCATCGGCCAGATAGCCGGACCAGGCCCGGAACTGGTTTCTCATCACCACTTCCGAGGTGCCGTTGTTGGACAACAGCACGCCGCCCTCCTCGGTGTCGCCGCCCGCGTTGCGGTGCAGGCTGACCCACTCGCCGCCGCGCGACTGCAGGCCCCACTGCGCCTTGGTCCAATTCTCGAGATCGTCGGCATTGATCGGGGTGGCCGGCGAATTGACCAGGTTGAAGTACCACATCGAGCGTCGATAGATCGCCTCGGGCACGCCCTTCAGGCGGAAGTGCCAGATCTCGGAAAGCGTCTTGTCGGGCGCCACCGGGCGCAGGCAGCGCAACTGCTGAAGCGGCGACTGCACCGACAGATACGGATACACCAGCACGTGATGGATGTTGCGCGACAGGTATTCCTCGGTCTTGTCGGCGCCATAGGC
>DAONCJ010000807.1:0-269 GCA_035401985.1 Burkholderiaceae bacterium
ACGCTTGACGCGGCATCGATCCGACGGTTTCGCCAAGCGGCGACGCCGCGTCAAGCGTCGGATCGATGCCGGACGCAGGATGGAGGGCGATGCCGCTCATGGCGATTCCTAGTCGATCGGGGGAAGGTCAGGCGGCGGGCTGAAGGCCGCGCCGCACCCGGTTGAACACGGTCCAGACAAGCAGGGCGGCAATCGCCGGCATCAGCCAGGCGGCCGGCGCCGGCAGCGGCGCTGCGACGGCCACCCACAGTCCCAGCGCGCCGAAGACC
>DAONCJ010000807.1:279-1876 GCA_035401985.1 Burkholderiaceae bacterium
CCGATCGCTCTTGCCCATCGGTCCGTCGTAGCGGCGCGCACCGCCCAGACCCTGGCCCAGCGCACCGGCGAACTCGGACAGACCGGCCAGCGCGATGACAGCCCAGACCCAGTGCCCGGAGAACGGCGCGACGAAGGCAAAAGGCAGGTAAAGCGCCGCGTCCGAAACGACGTCGGTCAACTCGTTCAGATAGGCGCCCAGCCGGGTCTGCTGACCGAACTCGCGCGCCAGCATCCCGTCGATCGCGTTGAACGCCATCCGCACGAACAGCCATCCGGGCAGCAGCGCAAACACGGCCGGTGTGTCCGCGCGGCTGGCCACGAAGCCGCCGATGGCCAGCGACAGCACCGCGGCGGCGAGGGTGACCTGATTGGCGGTGATGCCGGCCCGGGCGAGCGACGCGACCATCGGTCGCAGCAGGGCCTGAAAGCGGGGTTTCAAGTCGTAGAGAGTCACTGCGCGGATCGTCGAAGGGGCGTGTTCAGAAAGATCGAGACATCGGGGATGGCGCGGTGCGGTGTCAGCGTTTGATCGGTTCCACGGCGCTTCGCAGCCGCGCTGCGTCTTGCAGAAATTCGTCCAGCGTCTCGGGTCGGCTGATGCGCCATGAAGCCGGCAGGAACTCCAACCGATCGGTCGGCGCGAACAGCAGTCCGGTTGCATAGTACTGCTTGCCGGTGTCCAGTCCGATGAGGCCGAGCGCCAGCCCGATGCTGGCCAGTGCGCAGGCCAGCCGGTGCGTCGGCGTGACCGCCCGCAGGTGCAGCCAGACGGTTGCGCCCAGCGCCACATAGGCCAGCACCGCGGTGATGGCGGCGCCCCACGACAGGTCGAACGCAAAGGCCGCGACGTATACGAAACCGGCGGCAATCATCAGCCCCAGCAGGCCCGTCAACCCGATCAGCAGGTGCAGCTGAAATCGGGCGCGCCCGGTGAACAGGCGGCTGAGCAGACCCCAGGCCAGGCCCCATCCGGCGCAGATGCCCAGCAGCTCGAGGGCCGCGCGTCCCATTTCCCAGCCGACGGTTTCGGCACTGCTCTCGAAATACGAGTGGCCCGCTTCGAGCAGCACCAGCAGCAGCGCCAGGGCGGCGACGACCGGCCAGCGCTGCAGCCGGTTCAAGAACAGCGAGCGCTGCACGCTTTCATCGTCCTCGGGCAGCGCGCGCTCGGGCGGCACCGCCTGCTCGGCCTCGCGAAAGCGCAGCGGAGTGCGACCGACGACGACCAGCGTCGGCTCCTCGAGCAGCACGCTGGTGACCTGGCGGTCGTCGATGCGCAGCCCGTTCAGGCTGCCGGCATCGAGCAGGCGCCAGCGACCCTCGGCATCGCATTGCAGCGTGGCGTGATGGGCCGCGACGTGCGGATCGTCGAGCACCAGATCGTTGCCGAAACCGCGGCCGATCGAGAAGGGCGCCTCGCGCACCGCGATGCGCTGCCTGACATGGCCCGCGCCATCGAGGACTTCGAGGTGGCCTAGGACACCCATCGAATCAGCTCCAGATAGCGGCGGGTGAGGAGAATCGCGTTGTCCCAGCTCACGCCGTCGAACAGCATGCGTCCGATCAGCACCTGCCCGTCGCGCGGCAAGGTGTTC
>DAONCJ010000808.1:0-1868 GCA_035401985.1 Burkholderiaceae bacterium
CATGTGCTCAGCCACGACCAGCTCGAAGCGGTGCTGATGCGCCGCGCCGGCTACGAGGTGCGGGTCCTGCCCGTCGAGGACGGCAGCTGGGAGGAAAATCCGCCCAACCTGCCCGAGTTCATCCGCCGCGACCTGCGCTGGTGCCAGGGCAACATGCAGTACTTCCGCCTGCTGACCACGCCGGGCCTGCTGCCGGTCAGCCGCGGGCAACTGGTGCTGGCGATCCTGATGTACATCGGCGCGCCGGCCTGGATCGGTTTCATGGTGCTGGGGCTGTTCCGCGAGTTGCCGTTCCGGCTCGATCTGGGCGTGCTCCTCTTTGCCGTGACGCTGGCCATGGGGCTGGCCCCCAAGCTGGCCACCCTGGCCGATGTGCTGATCCGTGGGCCGCTGCGCAGGGCCTATGGTGGCGCCGCTCGCGTGATCGCCAGCGCGCTGCTCGAGACCGTCTTTTCGATGCTGATCGCGCCGGTGTCGGCCGTAGCCGTCACCATCTTCATGATCGGACTGCTGTTTCGCCGCCGGGTCGGCTGGACCTCCCAGCAGCGCGATGCCCAGGCGCTCGAGGTCGGCGTCGCCGTGCGCGCCTTGTGGCCGCAGACCCTGTTCGGCATCGGGCTGGGCATCTGGCTCTGGCGCGTCGCCCCTGGTGCCGTGTGGTACTGGGCCCCGCTGATCGCGGGGCTGGCGGGATCGATCCCGATCGCGCTCGTCTCGGCGCATCCGCGGTTCGGGCGGGCGCTGGCACGGGCCGGCTTGTGCCGGATTCCCGAGGAAGCGCCGCTGGCAGAGGGCGTGTCGGCGCCTCGAGCGCTGACCCAGTGGTCGCCGTTCACGCCCGGACTGGGCAAATGATGCGAGCGGCGAGGGCACGGATGCTGTGGCTGGTGCTCGCCGCGGCCGGCACGCTGGCGAATGCGCCGGCTCGGGCTGCCGAGTCGATGTCGGTCGGCTTCGTCAATGCCAGCCGGCCCACGCGCTGCGCCGAAGAGGACAACGTTCATGTGAAGCTGCTGGGACCGTCGGTCACGCGCTTTCAGATCCGCGCCGAGCACCCGCCCTACCTATCGCTGGTCCAGACCGACAGCACGGCGCCCGACTTCACCACCTGCGACATGTCCAAGGACCCCAGCTTCTCCTTCGTGCCGCGCACGCTTGTGCTGCACGAGGATGCGGACATCCGGCTGGTGGGGCACAGCTTCCCCAGCTTCTGGCGACCGGACGTGGTCGATTTCGTGGTCGGCGGCCGAACCGAATCCGGCCTGCATCTGGTGCAGCTGATCAGGCGCCGCGCGCAGGGCGAGGTCGAGGTGCTGGTGGTGTATCCGGCCGACGGCTACTGGCGAGTCAAGCCCCTGCCGCCGCCAACGCTGCCCGACACCGCCTATGGCAGCTCGTTCCTGTTCGGTCCGATCGAGGAGTCGAGTCGCCCGTTCGTGGCCATCCGGCGCATCGACTTCGACCCGGCGACACTCACCTTTCGCCTGAGCTTCGCCGACGCAAGCCGTGGCAGCCTGTCCGTCGCCCGGATGGCGCCTGAACAGACGCTGCTGGCGCTCACCGTCGATCCCGGGCTGGCGGCGGACCGGCCCTTCGCGGCGCTGCGTTCGATGTATGTCACGCCGTCCCAGGCCGACGTCTCGGTGGCGGCATGGCCGGCCGACGCGTCGTCGACGGCGCTTGCGCCCATCATGGATCTCGGGCGCGTTCAGGCGACATCGATGCGCTTCGGACGCATCCAGCCGTCCCGGCACAACCTCAGCGCCCCCGATCTCGTGTTCGAGGCATTTGCGGCAGGCCAGTCGCGTTAGCATCAATCGAACCCGGAGCAAGTGTGTGACTCATAGCGACTCTGGCGCGTTTCCGCC
>DAONCJ010000809.1:0-1867 GCA_035401985.1 Burkholderiaceae bacterium
GGTTTGCGCACGCTGTTTCTGGCCGGCGAGCCGCTGGACGAGCCGACCGCCAAGTGGATCGCGGAAGGCATCGGGCGCCCGATCATCGACAACTACTGGCAGACCGAAACCGGCTGGCCGATTCTGTCGGTGGCCCATGGCATCGAAAAGACCCCGACGCGCTTCGGCAGCCCCGGCATGCCGATGTACGGGTTCGACGTGCGCCTGCTGCATGAGCAGACCGGCGAGGAGGTCGGCAGCAACGAGAAGGGCGTGGTGGCCATCGTGCCGCCATTGCCGCCGGGCTGCATGCAGACGATCTGGCGCGACGACAAGCGCTTCGTCAGCACCTATTTCGCAAGCATTCCGGGGCGTGAGGTCTATTCGACCTTCGACTGGGGAATCCGCGATGACGACGGCTACTACTTCATCCTCGGCCGCACCGATGACGTGATCAACGTGGCCGGGCACCGCCTGGGCACGCGCGAGATCGAGGAGTCCCTGTCCAGCCACAGCGCGGTGGCCGAATGCGCGGTGGTCGGCGTGGCCGATCAGCTCAAGGGGCAGGTGGCGATGGCTTTCGTGGTGTTGAAGGAGCCCTCGTCGGTCGATGCGCCCGACGCCAGGCTCAAGCTCGAAGGCGACCTGATGGCGACGGTCGATCGTCAGCTTGGCGCGGTCGCCCGGCCGTCTCGGGTGCACTTTGTGACGGTGCTGCCCAAGACGCGTTCCGGCAAGGTGCTGCGCCGCTCGATCCAGGCGCTGTGCGAAGGACGCGATCCGGGCGACCTGACGACGATCGAGGACCCGGTGGCCCTGGAGCAAGTGCGGGGCGCCCTGAAGCCGGCCTGACCGCAGCGACGCCCGACCCGCAGGAAGCCTGACGCGTCAATCGACCGCGATCGGCTCCTCGCTCATCGCGGCCACCTGCTCCCTGAGTTCGAGCACCCGGTCCTGCCAGTAGCGCCCGGTGCCGAACCACGGGAAGGCCGCCGGGAAGGCGGGATCGCCCCAGCGCCGGGCGATCCAGGCGCTGTAGTGCAGCAGTCGCAAGGTGCGCAGCGCCTCGACCAGCGCCAGTTCACGACGGTCGAAGCGATGGAAGGTCTCATACCCGGCCAGCACCTCGCGCAACTGCCCGGCCATCTCGAAGCGGTCGCCCGACAGCAGCATCCAAAGGTCCTGGATGGCCGGCCCGGTGCGCGCATCGTCCAGATCGACGAAGTGCGGGCCGTCATCGGTCCAAAGAATGTTGCCGGCATGGCAGTCGCCGTGCAGGCGCAGCGTGCGCACATCGCCCGCCCGCTGGAAGGCCGCGTGCGCCGCATCGATCGCCATGTCGGCGACGCTGCGCCAGGCCGGCAGCAGGTCCGGCGGAATCCAGTCGCCCGCCAGCAGCGTGGCACGCGATTCATCGCCCAGTTCAGTCACCCCCAGCCGTTCTCGGCTGGCGAAGGGCGACGCAGCGCCGACCATGTGCAGCCGCCCCAGGAAGCGGCCGATCCAGCGCAGCACCGAGGGATCATCGAGCTCGGGTGCCCGCCCGCCGCGCCGCGGGTAGACCGCCAGCCGGAAGTCGCGATGATGGGCCAGCGTGCGTCCGTCCAGTTCGAGCGGCGCCACGACCGGCACTTCGTGGGCAGCCAGCTCGATCGCGAACGCGTGTTCCTCGAGAATCTGTTCGTCGCTCCACCGGCCCGGGCGATAGAACTTCACCACGACCGGCGGGCCGTCGTCCTGCCAGATCTGGTAGACGCGGTTCTCGTAGCTGTTCAGCGCCAGCAGCCGTCCATCGGGTCGCAGACCGGTGGTCTCGATCGCGTCGAGCAGGTGTTCGGGAGTGAGGTCGTCATACGGGGCGGGGCCCGTGTCTTGCCGTCTGTCGATC
>DAONCJ010000810.1:0-1866 GCA_035401985.1 Burkholderiaceae bacterium
CCCAGGTGGCTGCCTTCGACAAGGCCGTGGCGCTGACCGGCCTGATCGTGACCAAGCTCGACGGCACGGCCAAGGGCGGCGTGCTCGCGGCCATGGCGCATACCCGCCGTGACCGCCCGATTCCGGTCTACTTCATCGGGGTCGGCGAAGGGATCGACGACCTGCAGGCCTTCTCGGCCGCGGAGTTCGCGAGCGCACTGCTCGACTGAATCGTCGAAGGCGGGGCAGCGAAGCCCGGGCGTCCCCCTTCCCCGGCCTGCCCCTGCCGATATCCGACCGGGACCGCGCAGCGCCATGCGCCGTGTCGTTGGATGGAGACATGATTTTTGTTGTGATTCAAGGACTTACGTCACACTCGGTAAATGTGTCGCCTGTCCCCGACAGATTCTTCTAATCACAATTTACAAGTCATTGATATCTTTGGGTTTTGTTACCGGCACAGGAATTGCTTTGTGTTCACGACAGCCAAAACCATTGGCAGCCATTCGGAAACACAGGGGATTCATTGATGCATGCAGCCAGCCTCGAGTCGTTCACCGCCCCTCGCATTCACCCGACCGCGATGCGATTCGGATCGCCTTCCGCCTTTCTGGTTCCCACGGCACCGCCGCGGCACTGGAACTTCGGGTTTACGGGCGACTGGAAGCCGCTGGGCCCCCCTCCTCGTCTCGAAGCGCGCTACTCGGTGGGCGTCGCGCGTACCCCCAGTCACCTGGAGGCGGCCAGAGAGCTGATGCGGGCGAGGTATGAATGGCGGGGCTATGCGACCGACGCCGCACAAGATGAGCCTGCCGGCGTCACCCTCATCGCGTCGGAGCTGGGGCGCGTTGCGGCCACCGTCACCGTCGGCGGCGACACCCCTGGCGGCCTGGCAGTCGAATCGCTGTACTCCGAAGAAGTGGCGAAGCTCAGGAAAGATGGCGCCCGGCTCTGCGAGTTCACGCGGCTGGCGGTGGACGGCGCCGGTGACTCGCTGAAGCTGCTGGGCGCCCTCTTCCACGTTGCGTATCTTTGCGCCCGACGCCAGCACAAGGCGACTCATCTGCTGGTGGAGGTCAACCCCCGGCATGTCCGCTTCTACATGCGGATGCTGGGCTTTCGGGTCGCAGGGCCGCAGCGCACCTGTCAGCGCGTCGACGCGCCGGCCGTGATGCTTTCGCTCTCGCTGGATCACGCGGAAGACCAGATCGCGACCTATGGCGGCCGTCCCGAACTGGCGCAGACGAACCGCTCGCTGTATCCGTACTTCTTTGCCGCTTACGCCGAGGACAGCATCTATGCCCGCCTGGCCGGCACCGAGCCGACCGGATACCGATGGGGTCGGCCGGCGCCATTGGCCGCGTGAAGCGGGCAGCGCACGGCCCTTGTCGCTGATGCCCGACGCGAGGCGGGCTGTCTGCGCATGCGCTCGCGGAACCGTGTGGAATCAATTGGTTACAAACACTGTTTGGATTTGCAAGCCGACGCCCCCATCTATCGCGCCGATCGTCAGGATCAATTGGCAGTCTCGACCCAGGAGTGCTAATCTTGATTGTGTGCTGCAGCATGCAGCGCCAACGAAAGGGAAATCTGATGTCCAAACGGAATTCGACAGCGATAGTCCCCGCCGGTGCAAGCAGTGCCGCGATGGCACTGCCAGCGGTCGGGAACCTGGACGCTTACATCTCGGCCGTCAATCGGCTGCCGATGCTTTCGCCTGAGCGCGAAACCGAACTGGGTCGGCGAATCCGGGACAACACCGATCTCGAGGCCGCACGCGAAATGGTGATGTCCCACCTGCGTCTGGTGGTGTCGATCTCGCGTCAGTACCTGGGCTACGGCCTGCCGCATGCCGACCTCATCCAGGAAGGCAATATCGGCCTGATG
>DAONCJ010000811.1:0-1865 GCA_035401985.1 Burkholderiaceae bacterium
TGTGGCCGAACGGCGTGTACTTCTCGTCGATGTCCGACTCCTTCACGCCCTTGCTGGTCAGGAAGGCGCGAAGGATCTTGTTGGTCGTGCGCGGATAGACGTAGTCGGTGCCCAGCAGCACGAAGCGCTTGGCGCCGCCGCCGGCCTTGCTCATCAGGTACTCGGTAGCCGGGATGGCCTGCTGGTTGGGCGCCGCGCCCGTGTAGAAGACATTCTTCTCGAGCTCTTCGCCCTCGTACTGCACCGGGTAGAACAGCAGGCTGTTCAGTTCCTTGAACACCGGCAGCACCGACTTGCGCGACACCGAGGTCCAGCACCCGAACACCGCGACCACCTTGTCCTGCGTGATCAGCTGGCGGGCCTTCTCGGCAAACAGCGGCCAGTTGGATGCCGGATCGACGACCACCGCCTCGAGCTTCTTGCCAAGCACGCCGCCCTTGGCGTTGATCTCGTCGATCGTCATCAGGACCGTGTCCTTCAATGCGGTCTCGGAGATCGCCATGGTGCCCGACAGCGAATGCAGGACCCCGACCTTGATCGTGCTGCCCTGTGCGAATGCCGATGGCAGACCGGTGGCAGAGACGGCGGCCGTGGCAGCGGCCGACTTGAGAAAGACGCGACGAGTCATGAATACTCCCTGGGTTCGATAGCCCGGATGGGTTGTTCGGATCGTTCATCGCAACGCGACGACATGACCCCTACTGCAACCCTTGTGCCAGGTGGGACTCACGCTCGAAAAGCAGGCAAAGCGGCCTCGCAAGGCCTCGGGATGGTGCGCAAAGCGAACCATTGCACCGGCACTGCGCCCTGCCACGGTGCGGTGCGGCGGGCCCTCAGGCGCGTGGTACGGTTTTGGTGCGCCCGCTGTGATGCGGATCGTGCACCGATGGCCGCGGGCCTGGGCGACGCTCGGCTGCCCGGCGAAAGCCGGTGCTGCAGTCAGCCCTTGAGCAGGCGACGCAGGCGCTCGAGCTCGGCGCTCTCGGCGCGCTCGGACTCCAGCAGACGCCGTGCGATGCGCAAGGCATCAGCGCGCCAGCCGTGGCTCAGGCAGGCCTCGATCACGTCGAGAACGCGTTCGGCCGAGGTGCCCTCTCCGGCCTCTTCCAGCTCATGCAGCAGATTGGCCAGCGAGCGTTCGGCGCTCAGCGGACCGGAATCCCGCGACGCCTTGCGCTGCGCCAGCAGCGCGCGCAGCACCTTGGCATCGGGTCCGTCGCCAATCACGCCGCGCTCCTGGGCGGCGATTCGCGCAGCCTGGGTGAGCCGTCCGCGAGAGCCGAGCACCGAAACGAGGCGCACGGCGTCGGCGGGCTGCAGCATGTCGGTGCCCCCGACCCGGGTAAGGATCTCGGCGTAGGCGCTCTCCGCGCGGCCGAGCTGGCCGGCCCGTGTCGCCTCCTGGCCGGTCTGCCGCGCGCGATCGAGATTGAACTCCGTGCGCGCATTGGCCTGCTCGAGCCAGCCCAGGGCCTCCTGATGCGCGCCGCGGCGCATGGCCACCTGCGCTCGAAGGTCATAGGCGGCCAGCGTGTCCGGCCACATCTCGATCAGCAGGTCCAGGTACTGCTCCGCCTCGTCCAGGCGCGACTGCTTCAGCCGGACGCGAGCCAGCGCAAGCAGCATCCAGGACTGGGTGCCCATGCGCATCGCTTCATCGATCGCCTGCGGCACGTCGGCCAGACGGTCGTGCTCGATCAGCCAGTCGATCAGCAGACGCCAGGCCGCATGCCGCTGCGGCGACTTTTCCGCGGCGACGGCACGGCACAGCTGACGCGCCGAATCGGGACGCTCGTCAGCCAGCGCCGCCAGCACCGGCTGCAGGCAGTGCTTCGCCTCGAGCACTTCACGGATCCTCGTGCGCA
>DAONCJ010000812.1:0-1859 GCA_035401985.1 Burkholderiaceae bacterium
CGGATGCGCTCGAGCAGATTGCGCAGGCTGACCTTTTCGGTGGCGTTCATGCCGGCGGCCGGCTCGTCGAGGGCCAGCAGCTTGGGCTCCGTGGCGAGCGCCCTGGCGATCTCGAGTCGGCGCTGATCGCCGTACGACAGCGTGCGGGCCTGGTAGTCGGCGAACTTCGCGATGCCGACATAGGCCAGCAGCGCTTCGGCGCGCTGACGGATCGCCTGCTCTTCGGCGCGCTCGAAGCGGGTCTTGAACACCGCCCCCCAGACGCCGCTGCGCGTGCGGACATGACGCCCCACCATCACGTTCTCGAGCGCGGTCATTTCGCCGAACAGGCGGATGTTCTGGAAAGTGCGGGCGATGCCCGCCTGCGCCACGGTGTGGACCGCCGTGGGCTCGTACGGCTGTCCCGCCAGCACGAATTGTCCAGAGTCGGGCGTGTACAGACCGGTGATGACGTTGAAGAAGGTGGTCTTGCCGGCGCCATTGGGTCCGATGAGTCCATAGATCTGGCCGCGCTGGATCTCCATGCTCACCTCGGAGAGCGCCTGCAGGCCGCCGAAGCGCTTGTTGACGCCCTTCACCGAAAGCAGCGTGTCGTCCGACATCTGACCGCCCCCCGCGCTCATGCCTTGCCGTGCCGAGGGGCAGGCCACAGGCCTTCCGGTCGACGAAGCATGATCAGCACCATCGCCAGTCCGAACACCAGCATGCGCAGCGCCTCCGGCGCGACGATCTCGGTGCCGAACAATGCCTCCTGGGCCGGCTTGGCGGCGTAGCGCAGCACCTCGGGAATCGCGTACAGCAGGATCGCTCCGAGGATCACCCCCGGGATATGCCCCATGCCGCCCAGCACCACCATCGCCACGATGACGATCGATTCGGACAGCACGAAGCTTTCCGGTGACACGAAGCCCTGGAACGACGCGAACATCGCGCCCGAAACGCCGCCGAACGAGGCGCCCATCGCGAAGGCCAGCAGCTTGACGTTGCGGGTGTTGATGCCCATGGCCTTGGCGGCGATCTCGTCTTCGCGGATCGCCATCCAGGCGCGGCCCAGTCGCGAGTTCTGCAGCCGGATCGTGACGACGATGACCAGTGCCGCCAGCACCAGGAACAGGTAGTAGTAAAGCTGCACCGACTGCAGTGTGAAGCTGCCGATCTCGACCGGCTTGGAAAGGTCGAGCCCCGCAATGCGCACCGGGTCGATGTTGCTGATGCCCTGCGGCCCGTTGGTGATGTTGACCGGCGCGTTCAGATTGTTCAGGAAGATCCGGATGATCTCGCCAAAGCCCAGCGTGACGATGGCCAGGTAGTCACCGCGCAGGCGCAGTGTCGGCGAACCCAGCAGCACCCCGAAAAACGCGGCCAGTCCCGCGGACAGCGGAATCACCATCCAGATCGAGTTGTGCAGGCCATTGGGAAAAGTCGCGGCGATCCACTCGAAGTTTTCGGCCAGATGCGGCGAGGACAGCAGCGCGTACAGATAGGCGCCCACTGCGTAGAAGGCGACATAGCCCAGATCCAGCAGACCGGCATAGCCCACCACGATGTTCAGGCCCAGCGCCAGCATGATGTACAGCAGCGCGAAGTCGAGCATGCGAACCCACGCATTGCCGGCCAGCCCGACGACCAGGGGCAGCACTGCCAGCACGACGACCAGCGCGATCGTCGCGGCGTAGGCGGCCCGGGGGTTGTTGGCGAACTGCGGAAAGAAGGTCTTCATCGAGACGGTTCCTGACGATGCTCAAGCCCGGTCCGCGACCCGTTCGCCCATGATCCCGGATGGCCGGAACACGAGCACCACGATCAGCACCACGAAGGCGAAGATGTCCTGATAGTGGCTGCCCAGGAAGCCACCGGTC
>DAONCJ010000813.1:0-1852 GCA_035401985.1 Burkholderiaceae bacterium
CGGCAGCCCAGTCTTTCGATCGCGCCTGCCACGTGCATCTCGACCGTGCGCGGGCTCAGGGAAAGTCGCTGGGCGATTTCCTTGTCGGTCAGGCCCCGCGCAACCTGCGCGAGCACCTCGCGCTGCCGCGCGGTCAGTTGCGGCAATGGCGCCGCGCCATCGGCCGTGCTGACCTCTGCCAGGAAGCTGTCGATCTCCCGGCAGATGATCGGCCAGCCAGGGTCGGTGACAAGCGGCAGATGGTTGTTGCCCGGCAGCGCCATCCATCGGGCGCCCGGAATCAGCGACGCGAGCAGAACGCCTTCGCGCTGCAGGATCATCTGATCACCGGCCACGTGCATGACCAGCGTCGGGCACGTCACCTGCGCCGCATCGGTGCGCGCATCGATCTCGTAGAACGCCTGCAGGCATCGCGCGGCCATCGGCCCGGTGACACTGTGCTTGTAGCATTCGTCATATTCGGCGCGCACCTCCTCTGGCACATCGACCAGCATCCGCGCTGAAAACAGCTGGCGAAAGCTGCGCGAGCCGCCGCTCCAGCCGAGTTCGGCGAGCTTGAGCATTTCCTGGCCGGCAAGGCGCGTGCGCTCGGATACTCCCTGGTGGAACAGCCCTCGCGCGAAGCCGCCGAAGATGACGAGGGCGCGTACGCGCTGCGGGTGACGCACCGCATAGCGGATCGCGATCGACGCCCCCTGGGAAATTCCGAGCAGCACGAATCGTTCGTGTCCGCTGGCCTCGATCACCGCTTCGAGGTCGCGCTCCCAGGCGTCCAGGGAGATCTCGTCGACCTCCCGGTCAGACAGTCCGCAGCCGCGTGCGTCGTACCAGGTCAGTTCGTGTCCACGGGTGAAGTGATCCACCCAGTGACGGGTCGAACGCAGCTGCGAATCGGCCTGCAGATTGCCGAGCCAGTTCGCGGCCTTGATGACTGCCGGACCCCGTCCCGCGCTTCGCATCGCCAGCCGCACGCCATCGCTTGTCGTGCAGTAACGGATATTCGATGGTTCGCTCATGGTGACGGGATGTCTGTGATGGAGTGGCCGACTTCGCCGGGCGGGCGGTCGGCCCGGCGGGGAGGGCCGTGATTCAGTCCCCGAACTTACTTTCCTTTGAACGCCGCCGGACGCTTCTCGAGGAACGCGGTCACGCCCTCCTTGAAGTCTTCGGTCCGGCCCGCCTGCCCCTGGATCGCGGCTTCGAGGTCGAGCTGCTGCTCGTAGGAGTTGCGCGTCGACTCCCAGTACGCGCGGCGGATCATGCCCAGGGACCTGGGCCCGTCGGCCAGTTGACGGGCGATCGCCATCGCGCCGGTCATGAGCTGCGCCTGGTCGTCGAACAGCCGGTTGACCAGGCCCCATTCGCGGGCGGTTTCAGCGGGCAGCTTCTCGGCCAGCAGGGACAATTCGACCGCACGGCCCCAGCCGATGAGGCGCGGCAGCAGGAAGGTGGCCCCGCCGTCCGGGATGAGCCCGATCTTGGCGAAGGCTTGCAGGAAGTAGGCATTCTTGGATGCGCAGACGATGTCGGCCATGATCGCCAGGCTCATGCCCACACCGGCGGCCGCGCCATTGACGGCCGAGACCATCGGCATCTCGAGATCGCGCAGCGCCAGCAGCATCGGATGGTAGCCGCCGCGCAAGGTGTCGGAGGAACTCTTGCGGGGCTTGCCCGAGCCGGCGCCATCGGCCAGATTGGCGCCCGAGCAGAAGGCCCGGCCTTCACCGGTCAGCAGCAGGCAGCGCGCGCCATTGGCCGGGTTGGCGATCTCGTCGACCGCCTCCTTCAGTTCGCCCAGCATCTGAGCGCCGATGGCATTGAGCACTTCCTGGTGGTTGAACTTGAGCACGGC
>DAONCJ010000814.1:0-1845 GCA_035401985.1 Burkholderiaceae bacterium
GCCCGCCACACCGACCACGCGGCATCCCTTGGCCTTGGCCAGCTGGCCGACCACCGAACCGACCGCCCCGCTGGCCGCCGAGACGACAACGGTTTCGCCGGCCTTCGGCGCGATGATCTGGTTCAGTCCGTACCAGGCGGTGACACCGGGCATGCCGACGCAGCCCAGATACGCCGACAGCGGCACCTGCGTGGTGTCGACCTTGGTCAGGCCCGTGCCATTGGAGATGGCGTACAGCTGCCAGCCCAGGCGCGCCGTGACCTTGTCGCCGACCGCAAAGCCGGGGTGCTTTGAGGCGACCACTTCGCCTGCAGTGCCGCCTTCCATGACCTTGTCCAGCGGCTGCGGCGGCACGTACGACTTGCTCTCGTCCATGCGGCCGCGCATGTACGGGTCCAGCGACAGATAGTGGTTGCGGATCAGCACTTCGCCGTCGGCCAGATCAGACAGCGTCGCCTTCTCGAGGCGGAAATTCTGCGGCGTGACTTCGCCCTTCGGGCGGCTCGCCAGGACGATCATCTGGTTCTCGGTGGTCATGGTGCGCTTTCAAGGATGTGGGTGATTCGGCGGACCGCGCGCATCGCGCCAGCCCGCCGCATGTAGGTGGTCAGGCGTCGTTGCCCGTGACCCGGGTTCGCGGGTTCACGAACTTGAATGTGCCTGAGGCGCGGGCCACGATGTGGCCGGCGGGGTCGCGGATCTCGCCTTCGCAGAACGCCATGGTGGCGGTGCGCTGCAGGCAGATGCCGCGGGCAACCAGCACCGGGCCGAGGCCCGGATGCATGAAGCTGGTCTTCATCTCGATGGTCGAGGCGCCGTGGTCGTCCTGCCCGTCGCGGCGCCGCTTCGCCCTGGCCGCCCGTGCCATGCAGACGTCGAGCAGTGTCATCAGCACGCCGCCATGGGCCACCTTGCGCGAGTTGCAATGCTCGGGCTTCAGTTCGAGCG
The DNA here is from genome assembly GCA_035401985.1 of Burkholderiaceae bacterium. Taxonomy (GTDB): domain Bacteria; phylum Pseudomonadota; class Gammaproteobacteria; order Burkholderiales; family Burkholderiaceae_E; genus Quisquiliibacterium. The sequence goes on from DAONCJ010000814.1 coordinate 949, forward strand.
AAACCTCGATGCTGTCCTCCTGTTCATCGATCCGCCCGCCCAGGTGCGTGAGAAAAGGCGGAGGAATCAAGGGGGTGTGGAACGGCGCTTGCGACATGTTTCGCTCGAAGGAGGAAGAGGGTCCGGAGGATGTCCGGGTCAGATGATCTCGAACAGACCAGCCGCGCCCATGCCGCCACCGATGCACATCGTGACCACGGCCAGCTTGCCGCCGCGCCGCCGGCCTTCGATCAGTGCATGGCCGGTCAGCCGCTGGCCACTGACCCCATACGGGTGTCCGACCGCAATCGCACCGCCGTTGACGTTGAGGCGGTCGTCCGGAATGCCCAGCCGGTCGCGGCAGTAGATCACCTGCACCGCGAAGGCTTCATTGAGCTCCCACAGATCGATATCCTCGATCTTCTTGCCAGCACGGGCCAGCAGCTTGGGGATGGCAAAGACCGGGCCGATGCCCATCTCGTCGGGCTCGCAGCCGGCCACGGCAAAGCCGCGGAAATACCCCAGCGGCTTCAGGCCGCGCTTCTCGGCCAGTTTGGCCTCCATCACCACCACCGCACCCGCGCCGTCGGAGTACTGGCTGGCATTGCCGGCCGCGATCACGCCGCCGGGCAGCGCCGGGCGGATCTGCGAGACGGCTTCATAGGTCGTGCCCTCACGGCGACCTTCGTCGTCGGACAGCGTGACCTCCTTGGTGATCATCGCGCCGGTGAGCTTGTCGACACTGGCCATCGTGACGGTGATGGGGACGATCTCGTCCTTGAATTTTCCCTCGGCAGCGGCGGCGCAGGCGCGCTGCTGGCTGCGCGCGCCGTACCTGTCCTGGGCCTCGCGGCTGATGTTGTAGCGTTTGGCGACCATCTCGGCGGTCTGCAGCATCGGCCAGTAGATCTCGGGCTT
>DAONCJ010000815.1:0-1837 GCA_035401985.1 Burkholderiaceae bacterium
ATGCCCGTCAGGAGAGTCTGTGTCAGAGCCCACCCCATCAATGTCGCGCGATGAAGCCGAGGAACAGTTGCGCGAATGGGCTGAAGATCACGGCTGGCAGATCGTGTTCCCCAACGATGCGCTGGACGCCGATGTGCGCCCCGGCGTGGTCGATGCGGTGCTGGTCCGGGCACACCCGCGCACCCCGGACATGCTGCAGCTGCAGATGATCCGCATCAAGACCGATCGCTCGCGGCCCCCGCCCAATCAGGTCAAGCGACTGCACGAAAGCCTCGAGCGCGTGTCGGCCAAGACGCTGTACGCCTGCTTCGACGACGGCGACCTGCATTTCGTCGAGACCGACACCTGGCTGGGGCATTGACCCCAGCCGGAGTGCCGGGAACGCTTACAGGCGCTCGACGATCGTGACGTTGGCCATGCCGCCGCCCTCGCACATGGTCTGCAGCCCGTAGCGCTTGCCGCGCTGCTGCAGGGCGTGAATCAGGGTGGTCATCAGTTTGGTCCCCGAACCGCCCAGCGGGTGGCCCAGCGCAATTGCGCCGCCATTGACGTTCAGGCGGGCCGGATCGGCACCGGTCGACTTCAGCCAGGCCATCGGCACGGAGGCGAACGCCTCGTTGACTTCGAACAGATCGATGTCGTCGATCTTCATGCCCGCCTTCTTCAGCGCCGCGGCCGTCGCGGGCACCGGGGCCTCGAGCATGATGACCGGATCGTGGCCGAGCACCGACATGTGGTGCACGCGGGCCAGGGGAGCGACGCCGAGCATCTTCAGACCGCGCTCGCTGACCACCATGACGCCCGAGGCGCCATCGCAGATCTGGCTGGCGCTGGCCGCGGTCAGCCGCCCGTCCTCGGCCAGCAGCTTCACGCCGCGGATGCCTTCGAGCGTGGCCTCGAAGCGGATGCCCTCGTCGACGCTGTGCAGCTCGTCCGTGGGGGTGCCATCGGCCAGCCGCACCTTGACCGGCAGGATCTCCTTGGCAAAGGCGCCGCTGCGCGTCGCGGCGATCGCCCTCTGATGGCTCTGGAAGGCGAACTCGTCCATCACTTCGCGGCTGAGGTCGTATTTCTTGGCCAGCATCTCGGCACCCATGAACTGGCTGAACTGGATGCCGGGATAGCGGCGCTGCTGCTCGGGGCTCATGTAGGTGCCGAAGCCGTTCTTGAACGGCAGCGTGGAGGGCAGGCCCATCGGCACGCGGGTCATGCTCTCGACCCCGGCCGCAATGACCACATCCATCGAACCGGACATGATCGCCTGGGCCGCGAAATGCAGCGCCTGCTGGGATGAGCCGCACTGACGGTCGACCGAGGTGGCCGGCACGCTTTCGGGCAGCTTGGAGGCGAGCACGGCGCCGCGGGCGATGTTGGTCGCCTGTTCACCGGCCTGGCCGACGCAGCCCATGATCACGTCCTCGATCCGCGCCGGGTCGACGCCGGTGCGAGCGACCAGTTCGTCAAGGACCTGGGCCGCCAGATCGGCCGGATGCCAGCCGGCCACACGGCCGCCCTTCTTGCCGCCTGCGGTGCGCACTGCCGCCACGATATAGGCCGATGTCATGTTGTCTCCTGAGGGGAAAAGGTGGGGGATTCCTGGGGGTCGATTTTAAGGGATCGACCCTTCCTTGCCCACCGTCCGATTCGGCCGCATTCCGGACTGCGCGCCGGGCTGATCGGGGCGCAGCGTGCAGCGGCCCGTGATGCATGTCACCGCATACACCTTCAGTGGGATATACGCTGGCCCCACCCCGTGAGACGCTTTCGCGATCGAAGGTGTCGGCCCTGCGCGGGTCGATCGATCAACCGATCACCACACCCAGGCCCGCCATGAACC
>DAONCJ010000816.1:0-1831 GCA_035401985.1 Burkholderiaceae bacterium
CGTGTCGATCCACTGCCCCAAGGACGCAAGCACGATCAACCTGTTTGATGCGGCAAGGCTGGCGCGCATGAAGAAGGGGGCCGTGCTGATCAACACGGCGCGCGGCGGCATCGTCAACGAGCCGGCGCTGGCGCAGGCGCTGACCAGCGGCCATCTCAGTGGCGCCGGCCTGGACGTGCTCGAAAGCGAGCCGCCCGAGAAAGGCAATCCGCTGCTCAGGATGCCCAATGTAGTGTGCGCGCCGCACATGGCCGGCGTCACATGGGAGGCCTGGAACCGCATGGCCTGCAGCGCGATGCAGAACGTGCTGGACGTGCTGGACGGTCGTCCGAACCGCGAGCACACGGTCAACCCGCAGGTCTACGACGCGCGCTGATGTCTGCTTGCGCATCTGACGATCCCCGGCTGCGGGTAGCGGGCACCTATCGTCTGGGTTCGATCACCGCGCGGATCGGCGACGGTCCGTTCACCGACATCTACGAGCACGCGCCGACCGGTTACGCGATCATCACGCCGACCCGCTTCATGGCTGTCATCACGGCCGGCGGCCGCCATTTCGGCACGACGCAGGCCGACAAGGCGGCGCTGTTCGATTCGCTGATCGCCTACACGGGCACCTATCGGATCGAAGGCAGCAACTTCATCACCGAGGTCGACGTGTCGTGGATCGAGTACTGCAACGGGACTGACCAGGGGCGCACCTTCGAGCTTTCGGCGGACAAGCTGATCCTCACGACCTGGCCAGCCCCCAGCCACCAGGACCCCGCGGTCAGCCGTGTCGCGAGGGTTGTCTGGGAACGGCAAGACGAATCCGTCTGAGGAGCATTGATGTTTGAACAGCCCGCCGACTTTCTGGCCGAATCCGACGCCCTGTACCGCCTGCTCGAGACCCTGCCCGACGCAGCGTTCGATCGGCCGACCCGCTTCAAGCAGTGGACGATCAATCACGTGCTCGGGCATCTGCACACCGGCAATTGGGCCGCGCTTGAAACGATCATCAACGAGCCGGGCTATCTGGCCTTTCGCGCCGAGCGCAAGGCCAAGGTGCCGCCGATGTCGATGCGCGAATACGAGAAGCAGTTCGCCGGCGGACTTCAGGGGCGCGAGCTGCTGAAGGTCTGGCACGACCTCTATCCGAAAGTCGCCCGCACCTTCGAGGGCACCGATCCCAAACGTCGGCTGAAGTGGGCCGGCCCGGACATGAGCGCGCGTTCCAGCATCAGCGCGCGACTGATGGAAACCTGGGCGCACGGTCAGGCGGTGTACGACCTGCTCGGCGTCGAGCGGCAGGACGGCGACCGGCTGCGCAACATCGTCGTGCTCGGCATCAACACCTTCGGCTGGACCTTCACCGTGCACGAGCAGCCGGTGCCGCCGGTCATGCCTCAGGTGCGGCTGACAGCGCCATCCGGAGCGGCATGGAACTACGGCGAGCCGAGCGAGGTCGATTTCATCGAGGGCGATGCGACCCAGTTCTGCCAGGTGGTGACCCAAGTGCGCAATATTGCCGACACCTCGCTGCGCGTCGTGGGGCCGGTTGCATCCCGCTGGATGGCCATCGCACAGGCTTTCGCGGGCCCGCCCGAAACACCTCCGCCCCCGGGCACCCGGTTTCGCGAGACCACGGCAGGCTGATCCGGCGGACGTAAAAAACGCCCGTGCGGGCTCCCCTGGTCAAAGGGGACCCCGCACGGGCGAGATGATCATGAGCAGCGGGGGGCCGCTACGGGGCGTTCAGCGACGCGTGTCGACCTTGTTGCCGACCACGCCGCCGACCACTGCGCCGCCCACGGTGCCCACCGCGCTTCCGCCGGTCAGGACCGCACCGGCC
>DAONCJ010000817.1:0-1825 GCA_035401985.1 Burkholderiaceae bacterium
TGACCGGGGCGGCGCCTTTCAATCCGATGGTCGACTTCACCGACGAGTACCGCTGCATCGCCAGCGATCTGCGCACCGCCAACGATGGCCAGTCGCGCGGCCCGCTCGAGGTCGACCGGCCCTGGGACTCGTTCACCGACGACCACCTCGGCCTGATGGATCACCTGGGCATCGACAAGTTCATGGTGCTCGGCTTTTGCATCGGCGGTCCGATGATCTGGAATCTGATCAAGCGCGCACCCGATCGCGTTGTGGCCGCGGTGCTGGCGCAGCCCAGCGGCTCGCGGCCCGAAATGCGCGACTTCTTCTATGAATCGAACATGAAGGGCTGGGGCCCCGACTTTGCGGCCCGCCGGCCTGAGGTGCCGATGGCCACGGTCGACCGGTTCCTGACGCGGATGTATCGCACCGAGCCCGACTTCGTCTTCACCGTGACGAGGGAATTCGTGCGGGCCTGTCCGACGCCGGTCCTTGTGCTTCCCGACGACATTCCCGCGCACCCCTATGAGGTTGCCATGGAGACCGCCATGCTGGCCCCCAAGGCCGAGGTCAGTCTGTTCCCATGGAAGGAGCCGAAGGAGCGGATCCCGCTGGTGGTCCGGCAGGTCCGGTCCTTCCTGCGGGCGCATCGTCCGGCCTGAGTCCAAGCCGGTCGCACCGACCGGGTTGCCGGAGGTCACCCGGTGGGCCCGGGTCCGCTATTGCAGCATGAAGGTCGAGTACTCCAGGCGTCCGAAGCTGCGCTCGAGCGCCTTGAAGCCGGTCACCACGGTGACCAGCAGCGCCACGGCAAAGCCGTAGCCGTAGAAGGCCGGCCCCAGCGCGATCGAGATGGCGGTCAGGCTCGCATTGAGCACGACGAACAGACCGCACAAGGCCAGCACCACGGTGCGCTTGTCGAGATAGAAGTAGACGGTGAGGATGGACAGGAACAGCACCTGCAGGCTGGCTGCGATCGTCTGCACGTAGAGCAGCGGCAGATACAGGTCCGAGATGCCCAGCCAGCGCAGCAGGCGCTCGCCCGAGACAAACAGCAGCAGCACGGTGATCGCCTGGATCTTGACGATGCCGAACAGTCCGTCGCGCACGGTCTGCACCATGCCGTTGCGATGTCGCTCGATGGTCTGCAGCGAGCCACCGCCGCGGACCGCGCCATAGAAGCCGTCGTAGTGGTCGACGAAGTCGGTCTCGATGCGCACCAGGAAGATCGCCATCCCCGGAATGATCGACAGGTAGGCCATGAAGACCGGCAGGTCGTAGATCACCGAGGCGCGCAGCGGGCCGATCACCGGCTGCGACGTGGGCAACCAGTGCCAGAACATGAATTTGTCGATCCAGGTGCCGAAGTTGTACAGAAAGCCGACGCCGGCCAGCGACAGATGCACCTGGCTGCGATCGAAGAACTCGAAGCTCATGCCGACCGGGGTCGGGTAGTTCTTCACGATCAGCGCATGCATGCCGCAAAAGAGGCAAAGCTGGCCGATGACGAATCCGCCCAGCAGGCCTTCGAGGCCGAAGCGGCGAAACGTGATCGCGCCGGCCACCGTCAGGCCGTAGCCGATCAGGTACAGGAACACGATGGCCTTGTACTGCTTGATGCCGGCCAGGAAGACCGTGGCGATCCAGATCGCCGAAAGGATCACGAATCCGGCGACGAACAGCACCCGGTACATCTGCGATTCGCCCGGGAACGCCAGCACCGCGAACGGCAGCACACCGAATCCCGCCACCACCGCCACCGCCAGCAGCAGCGCATGGTAGTTGCCGACGATGATCTGCGGCTTGTGCTCGAACAGCCGATCGGCGACGAAGCGCGTGAACGCCA
>DAONCJ010000818.1:0-1819 GCA_035401985.1 Burkholderiaceae bacterium
AAGGCCAGGTCGTCGTCGCTGCGCCCGCGTCCCTCCAGTGCGCCGGCGTGCGCCAGCAGCAGACGCGCCTGGCCGATCAGATCCAGGGCGATGTTGGTGAGGGCGAGATCCTCCTCGAGCACGGGGCCGTGGCCGCACCACTCGGCCAGGCGCTGGCCGAGCACGAGCGCGTTGTCGCCCAGACGGGTCACGTACTCGATGTGGGCTGTTCCGGCAGTCATGGCAGCGCTCGGGCGGGCATCACATGTGGTCGACTTCATCGGGAAGCCGGTAGAACGTCGGGTGACGATAGATCTTGTCCGCCATCGGATCGAAGTCGATGGCCTTGTCTTCGGGCGCCGATGCGGTGATCGCGGCCGAGGGCACGACCCAGATGCTCACGCCCTCCATGCGGCGCGTGTAGACATCACGGGCCATCTGCAGCGCCATCGCGGCGTCCACCGCGTGCAGGCTGCCGCAATGCCGGTGATCCAGGCCCTGCTTGCTGCGCAGGAACACTTCCCACAGGGGCCAGGGCTGGCTTTTTTCGGTCATCGGATCGGCTCCAGGCTGAAACGTTTGGACATCGGACGGCGGATCACGCCGCCTGCGCGCGGTCACGGGCCGCCTGTCTGGCCGCATGGGCCATCGCCGCCTCGCGCACCCAGGCGCCCATCTCATGAGCCGTGCGGCGCGCTTCCAGGCGTTCGCGGTTGCAGGGGCCGTCGCCATTGATCACCCGCCAGAACTCCGCCCAGTCGATCGCGCCATAGTCGTAGTGGCCGCGTTCGGCGTTCCACCGCAGGTCGGGGTCGGGGATCGTGAGGCCCAGCAGTTCGGCCTGCGGCACGGTGGCGTCGATGAACTTCTGTCGGAGATCGTCGTTCGAGATGCGCTTGATGCCCCAGGCCATGGTCTGCGCCGAATGGATGGACTCCTTGTCGCTCGGACCGAACATCATCACCACCGGCCACCACCACCGGTTCAGGGAGGCCTGCGCCATCGCCTTCTGGGCGGGGGTGCCGCGCGCCAGCGACAGCATGATGTCGAAGCCCTGGCGCTGATGAAACGACTCTTCCTTGCAGATCCGGATCATCGCCCTGGCATAGGGACCGTAGGAGCAGCGGCACAGCGGGATCTGGTTCATGATCGCCGCCCCGTCGACCAGCCAGCCGATCGCGCCCATGTCCGCCCAGCTCGGCGCCGGGTAATTGAAGATGCTCGAATACTTGGCCCGCCCCGAGAGCAGTGCGTCGATCAGGTCGTCCCGTGCGACGCCCAGGGTCTCGGCCGCGGCATACAGGTACAGTCCGTGTCCGCCTTCGTCCTGGATCTTCGCGAGCAGGATGGCCTTGCGCTTCAGGCTCGGCGCCCGGGTCACCCAGTTTCCCTCGGGCAGCATGCCGACCACCTCGGAGTGGGCATGCTGCGAGATCTGACGGACCAGCGTCTTGCGATAGGCTTCCGGCATCCAGTCCTGAGCCTCCACCTTGCGGTCGCGAGCGATCGCCGCCTCGAAGGCTGCCTCGCGGCTGCCGGCAGATTCGTCCGTGTTCCGGCTCCTGCCGTCCGCGGGCTCGTGTGCGCCGGGTGCCAGGTCGATGGATTGTGTGTACATGTACGCATCCCCGAGAAGTCGGCCAGTTTATTCACCGACCGGTCGGACGGTCAATAAGCGGCTCAAAGGTTTCGGAAAGGCGCCGCCCGGCACCGGGCGGGATCGCCGGCTTTCCATCCGCAAGGCTTGACAGCCCCTGAACATCCCACCATAATCCGCGGTTCCCTGGAGGGGTGCCCGAGTGGCTAAAGGGGGCAGACTGTAAATCTGTTGGCTTACGCC
>DAONCJ010000819.1:0-1800 GCA_035401985.1 Burkholderiaceae bacterium
TGATCATCAGACGCGGCTGGTAGACGCGCCCGAGCTCTTCGGCGCCGGGGTGGATGTGGACGAGCGGCTGGCGCGGGACGGGCGCCTCGATGAGGGTGTAGCCGGAGGTCGTGATCTCGCCCAGACGCGGGCCCAGCACGATCAGCAGATCGGATTCACGGATCCGCTCGGCCAGCTTCGGATTGAGCCCGATGCCGACATCGCCGGCGTAGTTGGGGTGGTTGTTGTCGAAGACGTCCTGGTTGCGGAATGAGGCGCCCACAGGCAGGGCATTGCGCTCGGCGAACAGCCGCAGGTTTTCGACCGCGGCCGGCGTCCATCCGCCGCCCCCGGCGATGACGAACGGCCGCCGGGCGCGGCTCAGCATTTCGCGCAGCTGGGCGATCTGGTCGGTCGAGGCGCTGGCGCGCACCGGCTGGTAGGGGCCGGTGTCGGCAACCGTCGCTCGGGTCGTCAGCATGTCCTCGGGCAGGGCCAGCACGACCGGTCCGGGGCGACCGCTGGTGGCGGTCTGGAATGCGCGCAGCATGTACTCGGGGATGCGGTCGGCGCGGTCGATCTGGGCGACCCACTTCGCCATCTGCCCGAACATGCGGCGGTAGTCGATCTCCTGGAAGGCTTCGCGTTCGATGAAGTCGTTGCCGACCTGCCCGATCAGCATGATCAGCGGCGTGGAGTCCTGGAAGGCGGTGTGCACGCCGATCGCACCATTGGTGGCGCCCGGCCCGCGGGTGACCATCAGCACGCCCGGTCGCCCGGTGAGCTTGGCATGCGCATCCGCCATGAACGACGCGGCCCCCTCATGGCGGCAGATCACGAAGCGCATCCGCTCCTTGTGGCGGTAAAGGCCGTCGAGCACGGCCAGAAAGCTCTCGCCCGGGACACCGTACAGCGTGTCGACGCCGTGGATCGCCAGGGCGTCGGCAAGAATGTGGCCACCGACTCGTTCGGTGAGGGCGCTGGGCTGGGCGGGGGTCGCGGTCATGTCGTGGGCTGGCTCGCAAGAGGCGGTGATCGGCCGTGAGGCACCGGACGGGCCGGCCGGGGAAAGGATCGAGTTTAGCGGAGCCGCCGGCCAATGGAACGGTCCGCTGCCGGTGCGGCGGGGTCGCTGTGCCGGCTGTCGGCGACACGAATCGGGAGTTTCGAGTCGGTACAATCGCCGCACGATGTTCACGGAAGCCGATCACGACCACATGGCGCGCGCGTTGAGGCTCGCCGCCCAGGGCTTGTACTCGACCACGCCGAACCCGCGCGTCGGCGCGGTGGTGGTGAAGGACGGCCATGTCGTCGGCGAGGGCTGGCACCGGCGCGCCGGCGAGCCGCACGCCGAGGTGCTGGCACTGGCCCAGGCCGGACCCCTCGCGCGCGGTGCGACCGTCTATGTGACGCTCGAGCCCTGCAGTCATTTCGGTCGAACGCCGCCGTGTTCGCAGGCGCTGGTCGAGGCCGGCGTTGCAAGGGTCGTGGCGGCCATGGAGGACCCGAACCCGCGGGTCAACGGTCAGGGGCTGGGCCTTCTGCGCCAAGCGGGGGTCGACGTGCGCTGCGGCCTGCTGCAGCAGCAGGCGGAGGACCTCAATCCCGGCTTCGTCTCGCGGATGGCGCGCGGGCTGCCGTGGGTCCGCCTCAAGGTGGCAGCCAGCCTGGATGGGCGCACCGCGCTGCACGACGGCCGCAGCCAGTGGATCACAGCCGAGGCCGCCCGCGCCGACGGCCATCATTGGCGGGCCCGGGCCTGCGCCATCCTGACCGGCATCGGCACCGTCCGCGACGACGACCCGCGGCTGACCGCGCGAG
>DAONCJ010000820.1:0-1799 GCA_035401985.1 Burkholderiaceae bacterium
CGCTGCTGTCGCTGGCGCTGGTGGTCGGCATCCTCGTGGACGACGCGATCGTCGAGATCGAGAACATCGCGCGCCATCGGCGCATGGGCAAGCCGCCACTGCAGGCGGCTCTGGAGGCCGCCGACGAAATCGGTCTGGCCGTCATCGCCACCACCTTCGCACTGGTCGCGGTGTTCCTGCCGACCGCCTTCATGTCGGGCATCGCCGGCAAGTTCTTCAAGCAGTTCGGCTGGACCGCGGTGCTGGCCATCCTGGCCTCGCTGGTGGTCGCGCGTCTGCTCACACCCATGATGGCCGCGCACCTGCTCGGGCCCTCCAGACACGAAGCGCGCGAGGACGGCTGGGTCATGCGCCACTACCTCGCGACCGTGCGCTGGTGCATCCGCCATCGGTGGATCACCGCCGTGCTGTCAGCGGCCTTTTTCGTCGGCTCGCTGGCGCTGGTGCCGCTGCTGCCCACCGGATTCGTGCCGCCCGCCGATCGCGGGCAGACCATGGTGACAATCGAGTTGCCACCGGGCAGCTCCCTGGCCGAGACGTTGAAGGCCGCCGAGCGCGCCCGTCTGGCGCTGGCCGGCATGCCCGACGTCCGGCATGTGTTCAGTTCGGTGGGCGGCGGCAGCTCGGGCGACATGTTCGCGCAGGGCGCCGCGGCCGAGGCAAGGCGAGCCGTGCTGACCCTCACGCTCAGTCACCGAACCGAACGCGCCGTCAAACAGCAGGCTGTCGAGGCCCAGATCCGTGCCCGCCTGGCGGATCAGCCGGGTGTGCGGCTCACTGTCGGCCCGCAGGACACCGGGGTGAAGATGCAGCTGGTGCTGCGCAGCGAAGATCCGCTGGCGCTCGTCACCGCGGCGCGCGCAGTCGAGCGCGACCTTCGCACCTTGCACGGCATCGGCAACGTCAGCTCATCGGCCAGCCTCGTGCGTCCCGAGATCATCGTGCGCCCGGATTTCGCGAAAGCAGCGGACCTTGGAGTGACCGCCTCCAGCCTGGCGGAAACGGTGCGCGTCGCCACGGCCGGCGACTACGACGTCGGACTGCCCAAGCTCAATCTCAGCGAACGCCAGGTGCCGATCCGGGTGAAGCTGCCCGATGCGGTCCGCGGGGATCTGGGCGCACTGGGACGACTGACGGTGCCGGGACGGCACGGACCGGTGATGGTCGCCAGCGTGGCTGAACTGTCCATCGACAGCGGACCGGCGCAGATCGACCGGCTCGACCGCAGCCGCAACGTGCTGCTCGAGGTCGAGCTGGCCTCTCGTCAGCTGGGCGAACTGCACGCCGAGGCGCTGCGCCTGCCCAGTCTGGCCAAGCTGCCACCGGGGGTTCTGCTCGCCGAGCAGGGCGATGCGCAGGAGATGCAGGCGCTGTTCGCCAGCTTCGGTCTGGCGATGAGCATCGGCGTGCTGTGCATCTACATGGTGCTGGTGCTGCTGTTCCGCGATTTCCTGCAGCCGATCACGATTCTGGCGGCACTGCCGCTGTCTATCGGCGGCGCCTTCGTGGCGCTGCTGCTGACCCGGCAAAGCTTTTCCATGCCTTCGCTGATCGGTCTGCTGATGCTGATGGGCGTTGTCACCAAGAACTCCATCCTGCTGGTCGAATACGCGATCGTGGCCCGCCGCACGGGAATGAGCCGCTTCGAAGCGCTGGTGGACGCCTGCCACAAGCGGGCCCGCCCGATCGTGATGACGACGTTGGCGATGGGCGCGGGGATGCTGCCGATCGCCATCGGCTGGGGGGCCGACCCGAGCTTCCGTGCGCCGATGGCGATCGCGGTCATCGGGGGACTGATC
>DAONCJ010000821.1:0-1787 GCA_035401985.1 Burkholderiaceae bacterium
CGCCAGTTCCGCGAGATCAAGGGCATCATGGAAGGCACGGCCAAGCCCGAGTACGGCAAGGCGGTGGACATGCTGACCTCGGCGGCGATCAAGGAAATGATGATCCCCTCGCTGCTGCCCGTGGCGGCCCCGATTCTGGTCGGTCTGCTGCTTGGCCCCGAAGCCCTCGGCGGCATGCTGATGGGTACCATCGTGACCGGCCTGTTCGTGGCGATCTCCATGTGTACCGGTGGCGGCGCCTGGGATAACGCCAAGAAGTACATCGAAGACGGCCATCACGGCGGCAAAGGCTCCGAGACGCACAAGGCGGCCGTGACCGGCGACACCGTGGGTGACCCGTACAAGGACACGGCTGGCCCGGCCGTGAACCCGTTGATCAAGATCATCAACATCGTGGCCCTGCTGATTGTGCCGCTGGTGATGCAGTTTCACCCGCCGGTGGCCAAGACCGGCGCCGCCGAAGCGACGCCGGTGGTCGTGACGGCTGCGGCCAGCACCCCACCAGCGGCGGCCACGACCATCGTGGTCCGCTGAAAGAGGCGCCAACCCGACGCGACCCCGGGGCCCGCTTTGGCGGGCCCTTTTTGTTGCACCGCGACGCAGCAGCGCCCTTGGCAAGGCCACACACGGGGAAACAGGCGGCTGGCTTAAACTCGTGTTCCAGAGCGCGCTGCCGCCATCGACGTGCGGCCCCGCGCCGATAGCCGTCCGCCCTGCAGTTCGGACTGCGCCTACCGTCAAAAGCCAACCTACACCATGCAATACAACTTCATTGCCAACCAGCCCACTGCCAGCAGCAGTGACCGCCGCATCGCTGTCATCGACCCCTCCGATGGACAGGTCTTCGATGAACTGCAGCGCAGCGACGCCGGCGATATCGACGCCGCTGTCGTCGCCGCCCGCCACAGCATGGACCACGGCTGGGGCCGGCTCACCGCGGCCGAACGCGGCCGCATGCTGATGCGCCTGTCGAACAAGGTCGCCGAACACGCTGCCGAACTGGCCCTGCTGGAGCAGCGCGACTGCGGCAAGCCGGTCAAGCAGGCGCGCGCCGACGCGACCGCACTGGCGCGTTACTTCGAGTTCTATGCGGGCGCCTGCGACAAACTGCACGGCGAGACCCTGCCCTACCTGGACGGCTACAGCGTGATGACCTGGCGTGAACCGCATGGGGTCACCGGCCACATCGTGCCGTGGAACTATCCGATGCAGATCTTCGGGCGCAGCGTGGGTGGCGCGCTGGCCGCCGGCAACACCTGCGTGGTCAAGCCCTCGGAAGACGCCTGCCTGTCGCTGATCCGGGTTGCCCAGCTGGCGGCCGAAATCGGCTTTCCGTCGGGCACGATCAACATCGTGACCGGCTATGGCCATGAAGTCGGGGATGCGCTGGCCCGCCATCCGGGCATCGACCACATCAGCTTCACCGGCAGCCCCTCGGTGGGCACGCTGATCCAGCAGGTCGCGGCAGAACGCCATTGCCCGGTCACGCTGGAGCTGGGCGGCAAGAGTCCGCAGATCGTGTTTGCCGATGCCGATCTGGATGCGGTCATCCCCACCGTCATCAACGCCATCGTGCAGAACGCCGGCCAGACCTGCTCGGCCGGCTCCCGGCTGCTGGTCGAACAGTCGGTCTATGAGCCTCTGCTCGAGCGCCTGGGCGCCGCCTTCGCAGCCTTGCGTGTCGGTCCGGCGGCGATGGACCTGGACGTGGGGCCGCTGATCCGCGAAAGCCAGCTGACCCGCGTCGGCGAGTTCCTGGCCTCCGCACGCGACGCCGGCATCGCCAC
>DAONCJ010000822.1:0-1779 GCA_035401985.1 Burkholderiaceae bacterium
ACCCCACGCGACTGCTGGGCTGTGGCCAGACCGCCGGCCGCTCGCCGGCGGAAATGATCGAGGACTTCCGGGCGATCAAGGCGCTCGGTCTGCGCGGCGTGATGATGCCCGGCAATCCGGCGGTCGAGGACTACGACTCCAAGGTCTACGACCCGGTGTGGGAGGCCGCGATGGAGCTCGACCTGCCGCTGTCCTTTCACATCCTCACGACCCGCGAGGCGGCCCCCACACGCGGCCCGCGCATCAACGGCTTCCTGTCGATCATCCGCGGCAACCAGGACATCATGGGCACGCTGATCTTCGGCGGCGTGTTCCAGCGTCATCCGGCGCTGCGGGTGGTGTGCGTCGAGGCCGATGCCGGCTGGGTCCCGCATTACCTGTACCGGATGGACCACGCCTACAAGCGCCACCACAACTGGCTGGCGCCGGGCGTGAAGCTCGAGCGGCTGCCCAGCGAATACTTCATGGACCACATCTACACGACCTTCCAGGACGACTGGGTCGCCTTCCGGTCGGTCGATCAGATGAACTGGCGCCGGCTGATGTGGGCCAACGATTTTCCGCATTCGGATTCGACCTGGCCGTGGTCGCAGCAGATGCTGGCCGAGCAGGCCAGCTCGCTGTCGCCCGAGCAGCGCGAGGGCATCCTGTGCGGCAACGTGGCCGATCTGTACAAGATCGACCTGAGCACGCTGCAGGCGGCGTCGACACAGGCGGCGTAGACGCGGGCGCAGGCCCGCCGCTGACCGGGTCAGCTGTCCAGGCGGATGTTCGCCTTGCGGATGATCTCGCCCCACTTCACCAGATCGACCTGCATCTGCTCGGCAATCTGCGCCGGGGTCCACGCGCCGACGTCCTCGATGCCGGCCTTGCGCAGCGTGCCGGCGATCTCCGGATCCTCGATGGTGGTGCGGTAGGCGGCGCGAAGCTTTTCCAGCACCGCAGGCGGCACACCGGCCGGCACGACGAAGCAGGTCCACGGCTTCTCGTCGAAGCCGGCCAGTCCCTGTTCAGCCATGGCGGGCACATCGGGCAGGGCAGACGAGCGCTTCGCACTCGACACGGCCAGGGGCCGCAGCCGGCCTGCGGCAATGTGCGGCAATGCCGGCGTGATCGTCGAGATGGCCAGATCGACCTGCCCGCCGACCAGGTCGGCGATGTACTGCACCGCGCCCTTGTAGGGCACATGCGTGAGCGAGATCCCGGCGCGGGTCTTGAAGAATTCGCCGATCAGGTGGTGCGGCGAGCCGACCCCCGCACTGGCGATCGTGACCTTGCCCGGATTGGCCTTCGCATACGCGATGAGCTCGGGCATGGTGCGGACCGGCAGGCTGGTGGTCGCGACCAGCAGCATCGGTCCCACGCCCAGCAGCCCCACGGGCGAGAACGACTTGATCGGGTCGTAGTTGACCTTGCGCATGTTGGGCACGTAGGCGAAGGCCGTGCTGTCCATCATGAACATCGTGTAGCCGTCGGCCGGCGAGCGTGCGGCCGCATCCGCGCCGATCGTGGTGCTGCCACCGGGCTTGTAATCGAACACCACCGGCTGGCCCATCACCTTTTCGAGCTTGCCTGCCACGGTGCGCGCCCAGCTATCGGCGCCGCCGCCCGCGGGGTAGGGCACGATCATCTTCAGCGGCTTGTCGGGATAGTTCTGGGCGCCCGCGATGGGCGACAGCCCGGCGGTTGCGGCCGAGGCCCCGGCGAACTTCAGGACGGTGCGCCGATCGAAGGCGCTTCGGTTGTTTTGGCTCATCGGGGAGTCTCCTGCGTGTTGTG
>DAONCJ010000823.1:0-1751 GCA_035401985.1 Burkholderiaceae bacterium
CGACCAGGGCTGGTTCTCGATGCCGCCGGAGTTGAAGCTGGCCGGCGTGGCTGCGCCATCGATCGATGCGCTGTTCGGCCTCACCCGGGTGTTCGCACAGGGTCGCGGCCTTTATCCGGCCGCCTGAAGCGGGGCGCAAATCATGGCCCGGCATGTCTCCGAAACTCCGGCCACGCAGTGGCTGAAACGGCGTGCGATTCCGTTCGGCGAGCATGTCTACACCTATGTCGATCACGGCGGCACAGCCGAGTCGGCGCAGCAGCTGGGCGTCGACGAACACTGCGTGATCAAGACGCTGGTGATGCAGGACGAAGCGGCGCGCCCGCTGATCGTGCTGATGCATGGTGACTGCACGGTGTCGACCAAGAACCTGGCGCGCGCCATCGGCTGCAAGTCGGTCGAACCGTGCTCGCCCGAGGTCGCGCAGCGCCATTCCGGCTATCAGGTCGGGGGCACCTCGCCATTCGGCACCCGCAAGGTGATGCCGGTATACGTCGAGGCCAGCGTGCTGTCCTGCGAGCGGATCTACATCAATGGCGGGCGCCGGGGCTATCTGGTTTCGCTGGCGCCCGATGTCCTGACCACGCAGCTCGAGGCTCGTGCCGTCAGCTGCGCTCTTCCGACTTCCTGAAGGTATTCTGACGCATGACTCTCGCCGCCAGCCTGTGTGCCGTCGTTCTCTCCTACCTGATCGGGTCGGTGTCCTTCGCCGTGGTCGTCAGCCGGACCATGGGCATGGCCGATCCGCGCACCTACGGATCAGGCAATCCCGGCGCGACCAACGTGCTGCGCAGCGGCAACAAGACGGCGGCGATCCTGACCCTGCTGGGCGACCTGCTCAAGGGACTGCTCGCGGTTCTCGCCGTCAAGTGGTTCGCCGCGCGCTATGGATACGGCGACGGCACGGTGGCGATGTCGGCACTGGCCGTGTTCGCGGGTCACCTGTTTCCGGTGTTCCATCGATTCAAGGGCGGCAAGGGCGTCGCGACGGCGGCCGGCGTGCTGATGGCGATTCATCCCGCGGTCGGCGGGGCGACCCTGCTCACCTGGCTGATCATCGCGTTCTTTTTCCGGCTCTCATCGCTGGCCGCACTCGTCAGCGCGGTGTTCGCGCCGCTTTGGTACGGACTGCTGTTCGGGGTCGATGCGCTCGCGGTGGCCATTGCGCTGATGAGCGGGCTGCTGATCTGGCGCCACAGCGCGAACATCGCGAACCTGATGGCAGGACGCGAGAGTCGCATCGGCCAGAAGAAGACATAGCGGGCTGCGAATGCCGCAACCCTCCCTTCGCCTGGGCATCGATCTGGGCGGCACCAAGATCGAGATCGTCGCGATCGGATCCGACGGGTCGGTGCTGGCGCGCCGGCGGGTACCCTCGCCGCAGGGCAGCTACGACGCCACCGTGCAAGCCATCGTCGATCTCGTCGAAGGGGTCGAGAACGAACTCGGCGCCCGCGGCACGCTCGGCATGGGCATCCCGGGTGCGCTGTCGCCGGCCACCGGCCTGGTCCGCAATGCCAACTCGGTCTGGCTGATCGGCCATCCGCTGCGCCAGGACCTCGAGCTTCGGCTGGGGCGCGAACTGCGCATCGAGAACGATGCCAACTGCTTTGCCATCGCCGAGGCGCGTGACGGGGCCGGCATCGGCTTCGCGACGGTGTTCCTGGTCATTCTGGGCACCGGCTGCGGTGGCGGTCTGGTGGTCGACGGCCAGGTGCTGCGCGGAGCGAATGCCATCGCCGGCGAATGGG
>DAONCJ010000824.1:0-1748 GCA_035401985.1 Burkholderiaceae bacterium
GCCGCCGCCACGCCGGGCACGCCGGGCACGCCGGGCACGCCGGGCACTTCAGCCGCCGGTTCGAGCGCCGCGCGCGAATTCGCCTGGCCGGCCAAAGGGCGGGTGATCCAGGGATTCGGCGAGTCGCGCAGCACGGGCATTGCGATCGCCGCCGCGCCCGGCGATCCGGTCACTGCCGCTGGCGATGGCAAGGTGATCTTCAGCGGACAGGGCCCGCGCGGTTACGGCAACCTGATCATCGTGAAGCACGATGCGGACACGTTGTCGGTCTATGCCCATGGGCGCACGCTGCTGGTCAAGGAAGGCCAGTCGGTGCGCCGCGGCCAGAAGATCGCCGAAGCGGGCGACAGTGGTGCCGACAAGCCGAAGCTGCTGTTCGAAATCCGCAAGGGGGGCAAGCCGGTCGATCCCCTGAAGCTGCTGCCGTCCCGATAGGTGCCCATGCCCCCGCCCGTCCTGGTCTTCGACCTCGAGACCGTGCCCGACGTCGCTGGCATCCGGCGCGTCTGGGCCATGCCCGATTCGCTGTCCGATGCCGAGGTCGCGCAGGCGGCGTTCGATCGGCGACGCGAGAAGACCGGCCACGAGTTCCTGCCGCTGCACCTGCAGCGTGTCGTCGCCATCGGCTGCCTGTTCCGCGACGGCGAGACCGTGCGGGTCAAGTGTCTTGGCGGTCTGGAGGACGACGAGGCGAAGCTGATCGGTGATTTCTTCAAGGTCGTCGAGCGCTACACCCCCACGCTGGTGTCCTGGAATGGCAGCGGCTTCGATCTGCCCGTGCTGCATTACCGCAGCCTCGTGCATGGCATCGTGGCCTCGCGCTACTGGGACCAGGGCGACGAGGACCGCGACTTCCGCTACAACAACTACATCAGCCGCTATCACCATCGCCACACCGACCTGATGGACCTGCTTGCGCTGTACAACGGACGCTCCAATGCACCGCTGGATGAACTGGCCCGCCTCTGCGGCTTCCCGGGAAAGCTCGGCATGGACGGCTCGCAGGTGTGGCCTGCCTACCGGGACGGCAAGCTGGCCGAGATCCGCGACTACTGCGAGACCGACGTGGCCAACACCTGGCTCATGTACTGCCGGTTCCAGCTGATGCGCGGCGTCTTCTCGCCCGAGCAGTTCCAGCACGAGGCCGACCTGCTGCGCAGCACCCTGGGCGCGCAGCCCGGCCGGCATTGGCAGGAGTACCTGGCCGCGTGGCCGCAGGCGGCGCGCGCATGATCGAACTCGAGATCGAATCGCTCGACCTCGACGCCAACGGCGTCGCGCGGCCCGAGGGCAAGGTGGTGTTCGTGCGCGGCGCGCTGCCCGGTGAGCGGGTGCAGGCAGAAGTGGTGCGGCGCAAGCCCCGCTTCGAGGTGGCCAACACGCTGGCGGTGTTGCGCGAGTCGTCGACCCGTACCGTGCCGCGCTGCAAGCACTATGGCGTGTGCGGCGGGTGCTCGATGCAGCATCTGGACATCCGCGCCCAGCTCGCGACCAAGCAGCGCGCCCTCGAAGATCAGCTCGCGCATCTGGGCAACGTGCAGGCCGAGACGATCCTGCGTCCGATCTCCGGGCCCGACTGGGGCTACCGATACCGGGCCAGGCTGTCGGTCCGTCATGTCGTCAAGAAGGGCGGGGTGCTGGTCGGCTTTCACGAAAAGGGATCGAGTTTCGTGGCCGACATGCGCGAGTGCCATGTGCTTGCGCCCCGCGTGGCGGCACTGCTGGTGCCGCTGCGCGAACTGATTGGC
>DAONCJ010000825.1:0-1731 GCA_035401985.1 Burkholderiaceae bacterium
CGGCTCTTCCTGCGAATTGAAAGCGAGTTCCCGGGCATGGTCGGCGTAGTTCAGCCCCAGCGCGACGATCGTGCCCACCTCGAAGGGCGGCAGCCATACCACGTCGGTCTGCGCCAGCACGCGGCCGTCGGCCAGCCGGATGCGCTCGCCATCGCCGGCATCGCCAGGGACTGGTGTGGCCTCATGCACTGCCCCGGCGTAAGCCACGCGCGCGCGCCTCATGCCGCCGCTCCTTCGAATCGATCTGCTGCCGCGAGCCGCGCCTGCAGACGGCCGACGCCGTCGATCTCGACCGCCACGCTCTGCCCCGCGCGCGCTTGTGGCGCGGCCACGGGAATCCCGACCATCAGGATATCGCCCGGCGACAAGGTCATGAAGTCGGTCACCTCGGCCAGCAGCTGCGGCACCGGGCGCACGAGCTGCGAAGTGCTTGTCTGCTGGCACAGCGTCCCGTCGATGAACAGACGGATCGTCATGTCATCCGGATCCAGGCCGGGGCCACAGGCGGTGATCGCCGGCCCGATCGGACAGAACCCGTCGCGCGCCCTGAAACGGATCGAGGGACGGTAAAACACCGCGTGCGGCACGCTGACGTCGAGGAGCGCTGTGTACCCGGCCAGATACGACAGCGCATCGGCCGGCGCCACCCGGCAGGCCGTCCGCCCGATCACCAGGCCGAGGACAGCGCCGATCTCGAGCTCGGGCGCCTCGTCAGGGACGCGAACCACAGCGCCGTCGGGCCGATGGGTATTGCGCGGCTTGATGTAAAGCACCGGCGCGCGCGGCGGGCCCTTGTAGGGCGGCTCATGGACTGCCGCGCCGAGCGCCTCGATTGCGCCGCGGTAGTTGAGCAGCACCCCGTAGACCGTGCCAACCCGCAGTCCCTCGTCGGGATCGTGCTTCCAGGCAAGCCGCAGGGCGCCCGCATCGAGGACAGACACTGACATCTCACCCATCACATCACCAGTTCGACGATCGCCAGTCCGAAAGAATAGAAGGGCGCGAGGAAGATGCCCAGCGTGCGGGTCATCATCAGCGCGATTACCACGAACATGCCATAGGGTTCGATGCGTGCGACCTGCATCGCAGCGCCGTTCGGCAGCAGCCCGATCAGGATGCGACCGCCGTCCAGCGGCGGCACAGGCAGCAGATTCAGCGCCATCAGGCCGATGTTCACGAACACGCCAGCCTTGGCCATTTCAAGAAAGAAAGCCTCGTCCATGCCGGCCGCGACCTGCAAGCGCATCAGCAGCGCCCATCCGACGGCCATCACCAGATTGGCCCCGGGGCCTGCCGCGGCAACCCAGACCATCTGCTGCTTGGGACGGCGCAGGTTGCCGAAACGAACCGGCACCGGCTTGGCCCAGCCGAACAGAAAGCCGCCTCCGCCCAGTGTGGACAGCAGCAGAATGCCCGCCGGCACCAGCACTGTGCCGATCGGATCGATGTGCTTGAGCGGGTTCAGCGTGACCCGGCCCGCGAGGTACGCCGTGTCGTCGCCGAACAGCCGCGCCACATACCCATGGGCCGCCTCGTGCATCGTGATCGCCAGCAGAACCGGAATGGCGTAGACGGTGACGGTCTGGAGAATTTCCTGCATGCAAGCCTGTGGGGAATCGGGGGAAGCCGGGCCCGCATCGAACGGGGCCGGTGCGGGCCAGCCCGCAGACTACCCGAGTGGCGGCTTGAACACGCCGGGCTCTAACCGATGGCGGGCGAGCAGTTTGTAAA
>DAONCJ010000826.1:0-1730 GCA_035401985.1 Burkholderiaceae bacterium
GGCGGCTCGCAGGTCAATCGCGCGAAGGTCGCCGCGGCGCTGAGCGAGGTCGGCTTCGATCCCGACACGGTCTGGCAGCGCCGCCCGCACGAGCTCTCCGGCGGCCAGTGCCAGCGGGTGGCGATCGCGCGCGCGCTGATGCTCGAGCCGTCCGTGCTGGTGCTGGACGAGCCGGTGTCCGCCCTGGACGTCTCGGTGCAGGCGCAGATCCTGAACCTGCTGATCGACATCCGCAGCCGTCGTGCCTTCAGCATGATCTTCATCAGCCACGACCTGGCGGTGATCCGCAGCGTGTGCGATCGCGTGGCGGTGATGTACCTAGGCCGGATCGTCGAGATCGGCCCGACCGAATCGGTCTATCGGCAGCCCGAGCATCCGTATACCCGGGCGCTGCTTGACTCGGTCCTCGTGCCCGGGCAGCCGCTGCCCGACGAGGAGGTGATCCAGGGCGAGCTGCCCTCGCTGCTCGATCCGCCCAGCGGCTGCCGCTTCCGGACCCGCTGTCCGCGGGCGACGGAGCTGTGTGCGCAGCAGGCGCCGGCGCTCGCGCCGCTCGAATCGCCGCACCGGGTCGCCTGTCACCATCCGCTGTCCATCGCCTAAAGGAATTCAACGTGTCGTCAGTGCAAGCAGTGATCTGGGATTTCGGCGGGGTGATTTCCTCCAGCCCGTTCGAGGCCTTCGCGCGGTATGAGGCGGCGCACGGCCTGCCCAAGGACTTCCTGCGCACGGTCAAT
The DNA here is from genome assembly GCA_035401985.1 of Burkholderiaceae bacterium. Taxonomy (GTDB): domain Bacteria; phylum Pseudomonadota; class Gammaproteobacteria; order Burkholderiales; family Burkholderiaceae_E; genus Quisquiliibacterium. Next base: position 738 of record DAONCJ010000826.1, read on the forward strand.
GCCACCAACCCGCACGACAACGCCTGGGCCAGACTGGAGCGCAGCGAGTTCGGCCCCGAGGCATTCGATGCCGCCTTCGCTCAGGAGAGCCGGGCACTGGGTCACGAGGTGCCGGGCCGCGATGTGGTGGCGCTGCTCGCCGGCGAGATCCGCCCCGAGATGGTCGAGGCGCTGCGCCGCATCGGTGGGCGCATGAAGATCGGCTGCATCACCAACAACTTCAAGGCGATGAGCGCAAGCCCCATGGGCGGCCTGTACAAGGGCGAGATCATGGGGCTCTTCCATCATGTGATCGAGAGCGCGAAGGCAGGCATCCGCAAGCCCGATCCGCGCATCTATCGCATGATGACCGACGCCCTGCAGGTGGAGCCCGCCGCCTGCGTCTACCTGGACGACCTCGGCATCAACCTCAAGCCGGCCCGTGACATGGGCATGCGCACGATCAAGGTCGGCGAAGCCCGCCCGGCGCTCGAGCAGCTGCAGCAGTACGTCGGCTTCCCGCTGATCGACTGAGTCGCAGCCGCGCCAGCCGCGGCCCCCCGCAGCACCGGCCCCCGGCCCCCATGCCGGGTGATTGACGCCCGCCAAGAACGCTGTCAGTCTCGTTGAAAACAACGATGATCAGGAGACACGCTGGTGGGACCGTTGATCGTTCGTCGATTGCTCATCTCGCTGCCGGCACTCATCGGCGTCCTGTTCCTCTGCTTCTGCCTGCTGCAGGTCGTGCCCAACGATCCTGCACTGATCATTGCGGGCCCCGACGCCAAGGCTGAAACAGTCGCGGCGATCCGCGAAGAGCTCGGCCTCGACCGGCCGATCCCCATCCAGTTCATCGAGTACATCGGGCGCGTCGCGCGCGGCGACCTCGGGCGCTCGATCATCTCCAACAAGCAGGTCAGCGAAGAACTCGCCGACACGGTCGGGCCGACGGTCGAGCTGATGCTGGGCGCCATGCTGCTGGCGGTGCCGATCGGGCTGCTGCTGGGCACGCTC
>DAONCJ010000827.1:0-1725 GCA_035401985.1 Burkholderiaceae bacterium
GGAACGACCGCGGCAACCAGGGCGAGATGGTAGGCATTGACGACCCACACGCTCGCTGCGGGGGTCTGATGCAGCGCCCGCGAAATAGCCGGCACTGCGGTGTACATGAACGAGATGTCCAGCGTCACCAGCAGGGCCCCCAGCATCACGGCAGCGATTGCCAGGGGACTCCGGGTGACGGGCGGACTCATGGGCCGCCGAGTCTATCAGCAGCCCGCCGGTGGCGCGCAGCGCGCGCCGGGATCAGTGACCGGTGCGCATCGGGCCGGCGTCGCGTGCTTCCGGCTGGTCGTCCTCGGGATAGGGGCGGCCACCTTCACCTTCCCAAGTCTGCAGCTTCTCCGGCAGGCGGGCTGAACGGGCGCTGGCCTTCAGTTGCCGGGCCCGGCTGACCGATTGCCAGGCTTTCGTCAGCAGCCAGCCGGCGGCCATCAGCAGCGCCGCATTGCGGCCGGAGCCGAGGGTCGAAGGCGCGGTTCTGAACAGAGATTGTCGATAGGGCATGAGGTGTCTCCTTGCAGGGGGATGAGCGATCGGCCGCGCGGACAAGTTCACTGTGCCGCTGGGCCGCATGCTGGGCGAATCTTGCGGGGGTGGCGTGTGTGCGGCCATAGGCGCAGTGCCGCTGGCGATGTAGGAGCACTGGCCGGGCGTCAGCGTCGGCCGGAGTTCGCGACTCTGTCGGCCTTCACCGACAAGGGGTGACGCCATTCGCCGATGCCCCTGCCGCCCAAGCTGGCCGAAGCTTCGCGAAGGGAACCACGGTCGCGTCGACGCTGCCGATACATTCCCCAAAAGGAACCGGCGATGAGCTATCGAGATCTTGAAACGTGCGCAGGCCGCAATGCGCCGGGGCGGCCTCGATGACGGTCCTTCGCGGCTGGCGTGGCGGCGTGCTTGCCATCGGCGGATTCCTCGTCGCGCTGGTCGTGGGGGTGCTGCTGTGCGAATACTTCGGCTGGCCATTCCTGCGCGGGCCGGCGCAGAACGCGCTGTCGCGCGCGACGGGCGTGAACGTCACGCTCGAGGGCGGGTTTCGGGCCCGCCTTTTGTCCGAGCCGCGACTGAACGTCGACCGCCTCCGTGTGGGCGCTGCACGCGATGTGCCGGTCGAGCACCTCCTGGTCGGCCAGAACGTCGAACTGGCGTGGACGTGGGCTGATGTGTGGCGCTGGCGTCGCGGCGATGTGCTGCGCCTCCGCTGGCTGCATCTGCAGTCGGTCGATGCGCTGCTGACCCGTCTGCCTGACGGGCGCGCCAGCTGGCAACTGGGCAAAGCGCGGTCCGCCGATGAAAAAGATCGCCGCGACACCCGCGACGCGCTGCCGCAGTTGGGATCCCTGGTGGTCACCGAAGGGCGGATCGTTCTGGACGACCAGCTGGCCGACACGGCGTTGCTTGTCGAATTGCGGGCTCAGCAGCGCGGACCTGAACGAGCAGACACGACGCGCGTCGAGCAAGCCACGGGTGCAGGCTATGCGGCGAAGGTCACCGGGCATTACCGCGCCTTGAAGCTGGCGCTGCAGGTTCGCACTGATGGCGCGCTGCCTCTGCTGCGCGATCTGTCGGGGGCCACTGTAACCGCGAATGATGAGGTGCCCGGCTTCCGGCTCGGCGTGGAGGGGATGGCCGGTGTCACCGACGTCTTCTTCGATGGTCGCGCGGCGGCCCTGATGGGGGATCGTCGCCTGGACGGCGACATCCGGCTGCGCGGCCCGTCGCTGG
>DAONCJ010000828.1:0-1714 GCA_035401985.1 Burkholderiaceae bacterium
CGCACCGTGGACTTCAAGAACACCGTGATCGTGATGACCAGCAACATCGGTTCGCAGATCATCCAGAACATGGTGGGCCAGGACAGCGACGAGATCAAGGAAGCCGTGACCGGCGAACTGAAGAACTACTTCCGCCCCGAGTTCCTGAACCGGATCGACGAGACGGTGGTATTCCATGCGCTGGACGCGAAGAATATCGAGGCGATTGCGGCGATCCAGATCACGGTGCTGGAGCAGCGCCTGTCCAAGATGGACCTGACGCTGGAGGTCTCGCCGGCAGCCCTGGCCGAATTGGCCAAGGTTGGCTTCGACCCGCTGTTCGGTGCCCGTCCGCTCAAGCGTGCGATCCAGCAACGGATCGAGAACCCGCTGTCGAAGTTGCTGCTCGAAGGCAAGTTCCCGCCCAAGGCGGTGATCAAGGTCGAGGTGGATCCGATTCAGGCGCCTGGACAGTTCAGCTTCACCAACGCGGCCGCCTGACCGCATCTTGCAAGGCCCCGGCAGCTGTATGGCTGCCGGGGCCTTCTCACGCGTGCCGGTCGGCCCCGCGGACGTGCGCCGATGAGGGTCATGCGCTCTCGGTGACATGGCTGCCGGGCGCTGCGATCGCAGGCCCGTTACGATGGTGGACTTCGATCTCCGGCCCGCTACCCATGTCTCTTGATTACCCTGTCCCCGAAGGATTCCGCCCCGCGGCGATCCAGGGTGATTTCATCGTCTTCAATGGTCCCTTGTTCGGCCGCGTCGTCGACGGGCGGCTGCAGCTCGGCTTTCGGGTCGAGCCGCGCCATACCAACCCGCTGGGCATCTGCCATGGCGGCATGCTGGCGACCTTCGTCGACATGCTGGTTCCGTGCGCAGCCATGTACACGCCTGGGCGCGAGCGGCGCTTTCTGCCGACGATCAGTCTGCAGATCGACTACCTCGGTTCGGCGAAGCTGGGTGCCTGGGTGCAGGGCGAGGCGCAGATCCTGCGCACCACGCGCAACCTGGTGTTCGGCCAGGGCCTGGTCAGCGCCGACGATGTGCCCTGTGTGCGCATGAGCGGCATCTTCAAGCTCGGCCCGCCCTATGGCGACGCGGCGGACAGGGATCCGCTCGGTCTGCAACGCGCCGCCTGAGGGCGCCGGATTGCCGCGCGGATCAGTCCGCCAGAGGCTGCAGACGGCGTTTGCGCCAGCCGTGCCACAGCAGGGCGGCCAGGGTCACCAGGCAGAAACCGGCCCCGGCATGAAAGGTGGCGGCCGCGCCCCAGTGGTCCCACAGCAGGCCGGCCAGTACGCTGGCGACCAGCATCGCGACTCCACTGACCAGGTTGAAGAAGCCGAAGGCCGTGCCGCGCAGATCGGCCGGCGCGGTGTCCGCCACCATGGTGGCCAGCAGCCCCTGCGACATGCCCATGTGGATGCCCCACAGGCCGACGCCCAGCAGCATCGACCAAGGGCCGGCGTGTACGGCGAGCACCAGGTCTGCCAGTAGCAGCACCAGCACGCTGAGGGCCAGCAGCAGGGGGTGTGACACCCGGTCCGACAGCTTGCCGAACGGATACGCGCTGGCCGCATAGACGATGTTCATCGCCACCATGACCAGCGGCACCAGGGCCAGCGGAATTCCGCTTTGCTCAGCCCGCAGCACCAGGAAAGCCTCGCTGAAGCGCGCCAGCGTGAACAGGCCGCCGATGCCGACGATCCACCAGTAGGCGGTGGGAAGCCGG
>DAONCJ010000829.1:0-1701 GCA_035401985.1 Burkholderiaceae bacterium
CCCGCCTCATCCAACGCCTGCTGACCGGCCTGAGCCATCAGGTCGACTGCCCCCAGACCATCGAGTCGTCCGAACTTTGTGTTGCCTGCTCCTGCGATGTAGGCCTGCATCACACTCCTCCTTGTCGCCAGTAGGCGCGGCAAGCGGCCGCTTCTCGGTGAAGCTCCTCGGCCAGGGCGCCCTCGCGCGTGCTGATCCGTTCGCTCAGTGCCGCAATGCTGATCGCAGCGCACGGCCTTCCATCCTCGGCAAGGATCGGCACCGCGATGCCGCCCATGCGCGGCACGACGACATCCAGCAGCAGCGCATGCCCGCGCTTGCGCGACTCGTCGATCTGACGCCGTATCAGTGCGGGGCTGAGCAGCGGGTAGTTGCCGAGCCGATCGGCGATGAAGGGCATCAGGGCCTCGACTTCGTCATCCGGCAGCCAGGCCAGCAGGGCCAGACTGCCGGCGCCGACTCCGAGCGGGCGTCGGCTGCCCACCTCCAGATAGTTGGCGCGGATGGCGAAGCTGCCCACCTGCACGTCCACGCAGACCGATTCCGCGCCCCGCGGCACCGACAGAATGGCGGTGTCCTCGAAGGTGCGCACCAGTTGAATCAGGCTGGGGCGGACCCGTGCCCGCGGATCGCTGCGGGCCATGGCGGCAGCGCCCAGCGGGAAGATCTCCGGGCCGAGGCTGTAGCGCTTGCTCTCCGGGTCCCGGTTGACGAAGCCATGGCGCGCCAGCACCTCGAGCAGCCTCAGCGTGGTCGCCTTGTCCTGGCCCGCAGACTGGGCGATATCCGTCAGACGGACGTTGCGCGCGTCGGACATGGCGCGAAGAATAAGGCAGGCCTTCTGCACCGAGGACGGTGCGCTGCCCCCTTCGGGACCGCTCGCTCTGACACCCCTGGGCATGATGGAATTTCTTCTCTTGAAAATTGATTATTCGCGATCCTAGGTGTGAACGAAAACATCGTCAACGATTGAGTGGTTCGTATTTCAACCTTTGAACTCGTCTGCCTGGCGCTCGTCGGCGTTCTCTGCGCGATGGGTTCCTCGCGGTCTCGACTGACTCAGACGGAGGTCGCTCAATGACCACACGGACCAATGATTCAAGCGCGCCCGAAGCGGCATCGTGCCCGGCCGCAGACTCGCTTTACGCGCAGATCGTCCAGCAGGCGGGCGAAGCGATCATCTTTGCCGATCCCGAAGGATTCATCCGGGTCTGGAACGAAGGCGCGCAGAACCTGTTCGGCTTTCCGGCGTCGCAGGCGCTCGGTGCAAGCCTCGACCTCATCATTCCCGAGCGCTTTCGCGCCGCGCACTGGCGAGGGTTCCATCAGGCGATCGAGCGAGGCCGGCCGCTGCACGGCGGTCAGGTGCGCACCACTCGTGCGGTCCACGGCGATGGCCGCAAGCTCTACGTCGAGATGAGCTTCGGGATCGTCACCGGACCCGACGGCAAGGTGCTCGGTTCGCTGGCTGTGGCGCGCGACGGCACCGAGCGTCGGAGCGCCGAAGAGGCGCGCAGCAGCCCCACATGAGGCCCGCCGCCGTGACGGGCGATCCGGCCGGTGTGCCCCAGAAGCAAAAAAGCCACCAGCGATCGCTCGCAAGTGGCTGTTTCACATGCACATAAATTTTGGTGGCGCATCAGGGACTCGAACCCCGGACCTGCGGATTATGATTCCGTCGCTCTAACCAACTGAGCTAAT
>DAONCJ010000830.1:0-1692 GCA_035401985.1 Burkholderiaceae bacterium
CGGCACGGCTCCGAGCACCATCGCCCCGGTCGTCATCAGGATGGGGCGAAGGCGCAGGCTGGCCGCCTCGATCACCGCCGAGAAGGTCTCGCGGCCTTCATCGCGCAACTGGTTGGAGAACTCGACGATCAGGATGCCGTGCTTGGTGATCAGGCCGACCAGCGTGATCAGACCGATCTGGCTGTACACGTTCATGGTTCCGCCGGTCCACTGCAGCAGCGCCAGCGCACCCGTCATCGACAGGGGCACCGTGAGCATGATGATCAGCGGATCGACGAAGCTTTCGAACTGCGCGGCCAGCACCAGATAGATGAATGCCAGAGCCAGCACGAAAGTGACCAGCAGGGCTGATGACGACAGCTTGAACTCGCGGGTCTGGCCGTTGTAGTCGATCGCGTAGCCGGGCTTCAGGTGTTTGCGCGCCGACTCCTCGAGAAAGTCGACGGCCTCGCCCAGCGAAGTGCCTGGCGCCAGATTGGCGGTGATCGTCACGGCGCGCCGCTGGCCGAAGTGGTTGAGCTCGCGCGCGGCCACCGCCTCGCGCGCAGTCACCAGGCTGGACAGCGGCACCATGGCATCGCCGCGCGCCCGCACGAAGATGTTCGAGATGTCGTCCGGCGTCGTGCGCTTGGCCGGGTCGACCTGCACGATCACATCGTACTGTTCGCCGTCGCGCTTGAACCGCGTCACTTGGCGCCCGCCCAGCGAAGTCTCGAGGGAACGTCCGATGGATTCGACCGGAATGCCGGAATCGGCCGCGCGGTCACGGTCGATGCGCACCTTGATCTCCGGCTTGTTCAGCTTCAGGTCGCTGTCCACGCCCTGCAGGCGGGGGTCGCGCTGAAGCTCGGCCAGCATCGGGGCGATCACCTGCTGCATGCGCTCGTGCGTGTCGGAGGTGAGCACCACGAAATTGATCGGCCGCTCGCGCGGCGACTGACCCAGCGAGGCAGGGGCAATCGCGAACGCCAGCACGCCCGGAATCGCCAGCATCTTGAGCTGCAGCTCCTTGATGATGTCGGGCACCCTCCGCTCGCGCTGATCCCAGTCGACCAGGCGGGTGAAGGTGATGCCCTGGGAGACGGTCGGCGAGCCCGCGACCACGAACAGCCGGTCGGCCTCCTTGACGGAGCCGAGAATCGATTCGAGCTGGCGCGCGTACTTCTGCGTGTACTCCACCGAGGCGCCGTCGGGCCCGCTGAAGATGCCGACCACGGTGGACCGGTCTTCGATCGGCGCAAGCTCGCGCTTCATGCCGGTGAACAACAGGTAGCTGGCGCCACCAACGCACACCCCGACCAGGATCACGAGCCAGCGCTGACGCAGGGTGAAGCGCAGCATGGCGGTGTAGGCGCGCACCATCGCACCCATCACCGCGTCGACCCCGCGCACGAACACATTGGGCTTGGGGTTGTGCTTGAGCAGCACCGAACACATCATCGGCGAAAGCGTCAGCGCAACGAATCCCGACACCAGCACGGCGCCCGCCAGGGTGAGCGCGAATTCGATGAACAGACGCCCGGTGCGCCCGGTTGTGAACGCAACAGGCGCATACACCGCTGCCAGCGTGAGGGTCATGGCGATCACCGCGAAACCGACCTCGCGCGCACCGCGAAAGGCCGCCTCGCGGGGCGCCATGCCCGCCTCGATGTGGCGGTAGATGTTCTCGAGCACGACGATCGCATCGTCGAC
>DAONCJ010000831.1:0-1677 GCA_035401985.1 Burkholderiaceae bacterium
ACCGCGAAGTGGGTCGGGTTCGTCACGACGACATCGGCCTGCGGAACCGCCTGCATCATCCGCGCCATCGCCACCTCGCGCTGGCGTGCGCGGATCTTGCCCTTGATCTGCGGGTCGCCCTCGGATTCGCGATGCTCTTCGCGCGCTTCCTGGTGGGTCATGCGCAGCTTGACCCGGTGGCGCCACCACTGCAGCGGCACGTCGAGCATCGCCGAGAAGAACAGCAGCATCACCAGCAGACCCGTGCCGGAGATCAGCTGGGCGCGCGTGGTTTCGATGGCCACGAGCAAGGGCGAGGAACCCAGCCCGACGTACTGATCGAAATGCGTCATCAGGAACCAGGAGGCGGTCACAATCAGGGCACCCGCCAGCAGCGCAAGGCGACCGAGGTCCGTGGCGTTGTCCTTCGAGAAGATGCGTGCGAAGCCGGTGGCCGGATTGAGCCGGTTGAAGTCGGGCATCAGCGGCTTGGTCGTGATGCCGACACCGCCGGGCACGATCGAGCCGATGATCGCCATCACCGCCAGCACGGCGACGCAGGGAACCACGACGGAAAGTGCCGCACTGGCATTGCCGCCGAGCAGCCCGGGCATCTGCGCGGGCTCCATCGCCTGGGCCCGTGTGAAGCGCAGCCCGTGGCGTATCAGCTCGAGCGCCGCATGACCGACCGCCGGTCCATGCAGCATGAACCCGCCCAGCGCGGTCCCCAGCACGGCAAGGTGCACCAGGTCCCGGGAACGCGGGATCTGGCCCTCTTCGCGCGCCTTCTGGAGCTTGCGCGCTGAGGGTTCTAACTGCCGGTCTTCCTGGCTGGTGTCGTTGTCGGCCATGTGTCGGGGACGAGGAGATCTCGTACCCGATTATTCGGCCTGGGGCCCTCGCGAAAGCCGCGAATAGGGCGCACTCGGCAGGGCTTATCCGGACCTGAGGCCACCGGTCGGGATTCGCCGACCGCCCGGCGTCGCGGGCGGTCGAGGAGCACTCAGAATCCGAGGCTTTCGAGCAGATCGTCGACCTGCTGCTGGCCGTCGACGACGTCGGTCCGCTCGGCGGCTTCGATCACCGGCCCGCTGAGCCACCCGGCGTCGACCTGCGGGCGCTGCGCCGGTGGCGTCGCCTCGAGCAGCAGCTTGAGCAGGTCGCCCTCGATGCGCTGAACCATGTCGACCAGCTTGCGGGTCACCTGCCCGGTCAGGTCATGAAAGTCCTGCGCCATCATGATGTCGGTGAGATGACCGTTGGTGCGCTCGGCCTGCGCCTGGGCCAGCGTGACGAAGTTCAGCACGCCGCCCCCGGCCACCGCCGCCACCGGATTCTTCTTCAGGGCCGCTTCCAGATCGCGGGCGTTGCTGGCCAGCTGATCCTGCTCGCCGCGCGCCGAGTCGACCGCATTGAGCACCTTCTCGGCCGCCTCGCCGGTCAGCCTGGCGATGTAGGTCAGCCGCGAACGGGCCTCGGGCAGCATGCTGACCGCAGCCTGCTCGATCTCGCGGTCGTAGCCCAGCGCGCGCAGCGCGTTGTGCATCGTGCGGGTCAGCTCGCCCAGTCGCGCATAGACCGCTTCGGCATCGAGCGTTCCGTCGGGCCGGTGCAGCCCGGGCAGGTTCGCATCATGCGCGCGCGCCTCACCGCCGCTGTCGTCGGCGCGATCTGCGGCGCTCTGCCGGTCGTCATGTT
>DAONCJ010000832.1:0-1670 GCA_035401985.1 Burkholderiaceae bacterium
CGCGGGCCGCACGCCCACCGAATGCAGCATGCCGCGAAGTTTCCCGGCCACCACCTTGACTGCGCGCCTTTGAACGAACCCCGGCAGGAAAGGCAGCAGGGCGCTGCCGGCTTCGCGCTCGAACAAGGCATAGTTTTCCGGATAGGTCCAGCGCGTGTGCATGGCCATCGGGATCCACCACTCATCGCCCCAGGCTTCCATCAGGTACGAGGCAAAGCGCTGCACCGGTGTGGCCGGATGGACTGAGTGGTCCGCGATGCGGGCTTCAACGTGGTCGATGATCCGGCTGGTGTCGTTGATCCACTCTCCCTCGGGTGTGACCATGACCGGCATCACGGCGGCGCCCGTTTTGCGCTTGATGCGCCGCATCAGCGTGAACATGTCCACGGCCTTGTGCTCGAACGGCGCCTGCTTGTAGCGCAGGTAGCACAGGGCCTTGCCGGTGAAATACGACAGATGCCAGCCGTACAGCGTGTAGGGGGCGCTCACGATCGAATCTCCGGCTTCAGGCCAGCTTGTTCCACAGGCTGTCGGGGAAATGCCCGAAGAAGGGACGCAGCCATTTCCATGGCCAGGCGGGCACCACGCCTACCGTCTTGCGCTGCTCGATCAGGGTCGCGATTTCGCGCGCGGCCTGCGCCGCCGGGACGGCAAAGGGAAACTTCTCGATCTTGGGCATGATGTCGGTCACCACGAAGCCCGGCAGGATGGAGGTCACTGCCACGTTCTTGCGCTTGAGCTCGAGCCGGGCCGCATCGAGGTACATCGAAAACGCGGCCTTGCTGGCACAGTAGGCCGCCTGTTTGGGCATGGCCTGCAGCGAGGCCAGCGAGGAAATGCCGACGATCTGGCCGGCGCCCCGCGATACGAGATGTTCTGCCGCCGCCTCCACGGTCGCGATGGCCCCGAGCACGTTGGTCTGAATGACCTGCCGCGCGTCGGCGAGCTGCCCCTTGCCCACGCCCGTGAAGCGATTGATGCCGGCGTTCACGACGACGATGTCGACACCGCCGAGCTGCTCGAACAGAGCATGCAACACCGGCGCGACGGTCTCGTCCTGGTCCACGTCCAGTTCGGCAATCTCGACGCGCAAGCCAGGCCGCCCGGAGCCTGCGATCAACTCGGTGCGCAAGGACTCCAGCACGTCCAGCCGGCGCGCCGTCAGGCCGAGGTGGTAGCCGCGCCGGGCGAACTCCATCGCCATTGCACGGCCAATGCCGGCCGATGCCCCCGTGATCACCACCGTCTTGTTCTTCAATGCAGCCATGTCAGTTGTACCAGTAGGTGTAGTCGTCCTGCGGCGTCATCTTCTGGTCCAGGGTTTTGTCGATGGCGATGGGCATTTCGATGAACGAGGGCCACCGGGGCGCCGGCATCACGGCGTGATGAGCCTGCAGCTTCGATTTCAGTTGGGCCATCTTCTCGGGTTCTGTGGCGGCCAGATTGTTCTTTTCGGTCGGATCCGTGTTCAGGTTGAACAGCCAGTCTTTCTTCGGTCGTTCAGTGACGGTGAGCTTCCAGCCCTGCTCCTGCACCGTGCGCATCGGGCCATCTCGCCAGAACAAGGCTCGTGGCGCCTGTGCCGCGCGCTCCTTGCCCAGGTAAGGCAGCAGATTGACGCCATCGATCGAGCGATCGGCGGGCACCGGCGCACCCGCCGCGGCGGCCAC
>DAONCJ010000833.1:0-1668 GCA_035401985.1 Burkholderiaceae bacterium
GGGCGCCGGGGAGGCCGACCTGGTAGTCGGCTGCGTGGGTCGGCTGGCCGCTGAAAAGAATCTGGGGGTCGTGCTGGGCGCGTTCGAAGCGATTCGCGCGGTGCAACCCGCGGCCCGGCTAGTCCTGGTCGGCGATGGGCCGCTGCGCGGGCCACTCCAGATGCAATGCCCTCACGCGATTCTGGTCGGGCAGCGCACGGGCGAAGATCTGGCGGCCCACTATGCCTCGATCGATCTGTTCATTTTCCCGAGCCTTACCGAGACCTTCGGAAATGTGACGACCGAGGCCATGGCCAGCGGTCTGCCGGTGCTGGCATTCGACTGCGCCGGGGCCGGGCAGCTGATCGACTCGGGCTGCAATGGCGTGCTGGCACGCCGCGACGACACGGAAGATCTCGTCCGCAAGGCGGTCGAGCTGGCGGCAGACCGGTCCCTTCGCCGCCAATTGGGCAGACAGGCGCGCCGGACGGCGTGCGCCCATGACTGGGACGGTGTGGTGGCCCGATTCGAGGAGGTGCTCGACACGGTGATCGCGAGGCATTCGGTATTGCTGCCGGGGCAGGCGGAATTCCCGTTGACGGACTGATGGGCGGGTTCATCACCTCGGAAAGGCATTTGAAGATCCATGGCTGCCGACACGGCATTTGCGACCTACGGTGCCGATGACAACGGCCTGATCTGCGGCTACCGGTTCGAGCCGGGCGAGGCCGGCCGGCCGATCGGCCTCACCGAGGCGCTCGATCAGCCCCTCGATACGGACAGGGGCTCGGCCGGCTTCACCTGGCTGCACTTCAATCTATCGCATGCAAGGGCGGAGCTCTGGCTGCTTGCCAACGCAAGGCTGCCCGAGGACTTCCACGGCGCTCTGCGCGAAGACTCGCGCGCCAGTCGGATCCACCGTGACGGCGACTCGCTGTTCGCGGTGCTCAACGATGTGACCTTCGACTTTTCCTATGATGCGGCGGACATGTCGACCTTGTGGGTCAGCGCGCGCCGCGATCTGCTCGTCAGCGCGCGACGACATCCGCTGCGAAGCGTCGATCGACTGCGGTCGGCCGTGAAGCGCGGCGATCGGTTCGACTCTGCGGTGGAGCTGCTCGACCATCTGCTGCGCGACCAGGCCGATGAGCTTCAGCACATCGTGCGCAGGGCTGGGGAGCGGGTCGACCGCATCGAAGACGAACTGCTGGTGCGTCTGGCCCCCCGTCACGCGGCCGAACTGTCGCAGCTTCGCCGGCTCACGGTCCGGCTGGTCCGCCTGATGTCGCCAGAGCCTGGCGCACTGCAGCGCTTGCTTTCGAATCCACCGTCCTGGATGCATGGCGCGGACGCCCAGCGACTGCGTGAGGCGGGCGACGACTTCGGCATTGCCCTGCGCGACACGGCATCGCTGCAGGAGCGCATCCGTGCGCTGCAGGACGAGGCAGCCAGCCGGGTGGGCGAGGAAAACAATCGCAGCCTGTTCCTGCTGACGATGGTCACGGTGCTGGCATTGCCCATCAATCTGACCGCGGGCCTGATGGGCATGAACGTCGGTGGAATTCCGCTGGCCGACCATCCATCGGGGTTCTGGATCCTGGTCCTGCTGATCGGCGCATTCACCAGTGCGATTGCCTGGCTTGGCTGGCGCAGGATGGCTCGTCGGCATTGACCTGTTCGATGGCGTCT
>DAONCJ010000834.1:0-1645 GCA_035401985.1 Burkholderiaceae bacterium
CGTGCGGGCAAGGGCCACCGACTCGCGGTAGAAGATCCACACCGGCTCGTAGAAGAGGCTGCCCAGCGAATGCAATCCCTGCGATTCGGCCTGCTCCAGCGACGTGGATCCGCCCTGAACGAATCCGAAGGTGGCCGGCGACGCTGCATCGGTCAGCGCCCGGAGATTGGCGACCGATCCCGCCGTGCTGCGCAGCTCCAGCTCGATGCCGTAGCGCTTCAATGCCAGCTGGTAGCGCTGCCCGAACGCATCGAAGGCGCTCTGTTCAGGCCCGGTCAGCAGCACCACGCGTCGCGGTGGGGTCGGGTCCAGGAACCAGAACGCCAGCGCCAGCATGGCCAGGGCCAGCAACACGAACGGCCCGGCGGTGACCGCCAGATCGCGGACCGACACCAGGGCGTGCCGGAACGCCCGAGGCATCGGCGGGGCCTTGACCACCGGCATCAAAGGTTCATCCAGCCGGCAGCATGCGGGTGTCCTGACCCTGCAGCATGCGCTCGACATAACGCGCGATCAGGTCCACTTCGAGATTGACCCGGTCGCCCGCGCTCAGGTGGCGCAAGGTGGTGACCGAAATAGTGTGCGGGATAAGGTTGATCGCGATCAGGCAGCCGTCGGCCGTGTCGGTCACGGAGTTGACGGTCAGGCTGACGCCATTGACGGTGGCCGAACCCTTGTAGGCGAAATAGCGCGTCAGGGACGGCGGCACCAGCACCTCCAGCAGCCAGCTCTCGGCGATCTGTTCGAACCGGGTGACGGTGCCCAGTCCGTCGACATGGCCGGACACCAGATGCCCGCCCAGCCGGTCGCTCAGCCGCAGCGCCTTTTCGAGATTGACCTCGCCCTCATGGTCCAGGCCGACGGTCTTGCCGAGACTCTCGCGCGACACTTCGACCTCGAAGGTGTCGCCGTTGCGTGCGACGGCGGTCATGCAGGCGCCCTGGATGGCGATCGAATCGCCGATCGCGACATCGCTCAAGTCCAGCGGGCCGGCATTGACGGTGAGCCGAAAGCCATCGCCCAGCGGCTGCCTGCGCTCGATGCGGCCGACAGCGGCCACGATTCCGGTAAACATCGGATGATCCTTCCAGGAGTTGTCGTCGGGCTCGCAACCAGCCCGCTCAGCGTGCAGAAAAACGCGCCATCAGGCGCAGATCGTCGCCAACGCGATCGACGCTGTGGAAATGAAGACGCTGACGATCGGCCAGATCGGCCAGCGGGGGCAAGTCGAACATCCCGGCCGCGTCGCCCAGCAGGCTGGGCGCCAGGTACACCAGCAGCTCGTCCACACAGCCCTCGCGCACCATCGAACCGTTCAGCTTGAAACCGGCTTCGACGTGCAGTTCGTTGACATCGCGCGCCGCCAGTTCGCGCATCAGCGCGGGCAGATCGACCTTGCCGGCGGCATTGGGCAACGAGATCACCTCGCAGCCCCGGTCGATCAGCTCGCGCTCCTTGGCCGGGTTGCGGACCGCGCACACCACCAGCGCGCCGCCCTTGAGGAGCTGCGCGTCCAGCGGCACCTCCAGACGTGAATCGACCAGCACCCGCATCGGCTGGCGGGCGGTTTCCACGCCTCGCGCGGTCAGGCGCGGGTCGTCGTCGCGGACGGTGCCGATGCCGGTCAGAATGGCGCAGGCCCGGG
>DAONCJ010000835.1:0-1628 GCA_035401985.1 Burkholderiaceae bacterium
CGGCGTGGTCCGCGGCCATCGCAACGCTGCTGGACGGCGCGGCCCAGGACGTGGTGGTCGATCTGCGCGACAACAGCGGCGGACTGCTGACCGTGGCCACCGACGTCGCATCGTCGCTGGCGCCAGGCGACGCTGTCGGCAAGCTGTTCATCCGGGGCGAGTACAACAGCGGACACTCCGACAGCGACGCCGACTATCGCTTCACGGCACTGCCCGGACTGGGCCGATTCGAGCGTGTGGCCTGGCTGACCAGCGAACGCACCTGCTCGGCCTCCGAGGCGCTGATCATGGGTCTGCGTCCCTATCGTCCTTCACCGGTCGTGGGCTCGGCGACCTGCGGCAAACCGGTCGGCTTCAACCCCGAGCAGCGCGACGGCAAGGTGTACAACATCGTCACCTTCCGGCTGGTCAACAGCGACGGCCAATCCGACTACTTCAAAGGTCTGGAGCCCACCTGCAAGGTCAGCGACGACTATCGCAAGCCGCTGGGCGATCCGGGCGAGAGCCTGTTCGCCGCGGCGATCGCCGCACTGAACGGCCAGGACTGTCCGGGGGCCGCGGTGCCCAAGACGACGACGTCGCGGATTGCGCCGCTCACATGGGATCTGGCGGCGCAGATCGGCCTGAAGTGAAGATCAGACAGGGGGTTCCAGACGCTGCCACAGCGCCGGGCCCTTTGCCTCCTTGGCGATCGCGGCAAGCAGAACGACGTGTGCGGCCTGCTCGGCCTCGCTGGCTTCGATGACGACCAGGCCGGCGGGCGGCCATGGGCGCTGCCCCTCCTGCGACTGCCCCGGATCGGGGCGCGCATGCAAGGCGATCTCCAGGCTTTCCTGACCTCGCGTCATGGCCAGATAGACGTCGGCCAGAAGTTCGGCATCCAGCAGCGCGCCGTGCAACTTGCGATGCGCGTTGGAAATGCCGTAGCGGTCGCACAGCGCATCGAGCGAGTTGCGCTTGCCCGGGTGCAGTTCGCGGGCCAGTGCCAAGGTATCGAGCACCCGGCAATGTTCCCGGAACGGCCGCTCGCCGACCCGCGCCAGCTCCGCGTCGAGGAAACCGGTATCGAAGGGCGCGTTGTGGATGATGACCTCGGCCTGCCCGACGAACGACAGGATCTCGCGCGCCACGTCTGCGAAGCGCGGCTTGTCCTGCAGCGATTCGAGCGAGATGCCGTGGACCGCCTGCGCGCCCTCGTCGATGGCGCGGTCAGGGTTGACGTAGAAGTGCAGCGTGTTGCCGGTGATCCGGCGATTGACGACTTCCAGGCAGCCGATCTCGATGATGCGGTGGCCGTCGTCCACCGTGAGTCCGGTGGTTTCAGTGTCCAGCACCACCTGGCGCAGTCCTTCGCTCATCAGGAGCCCGCCCCTGGGGTGCCTGCGGCGGGCGCCACATGCGCGTTGACGGCAGACGCCGATGCGGCGGCCCCGTCGTCATGCGCAGCGGGCGCACCGGCGCGATGCGCGGGTGCGGCCGGTGCGCGGCGGCGCCGGGCCATCAGCGTGTAGACAGTGGGCACGACGAACAGTGTCAGCACGGTTCCGAGCGTCATGCCGCCGACGATCACCATGCCGATCTGGCGCCGGCTCTCGGCTCCGGCGCCGGTTGCGAGTGCCAGCGGCACG
>DAONCJ010000836.1:0-1615 GCA_035401985.1 Burkholderiaceae bacterium
CCGACGAATCCATCCCCAGCAACGCCACCGCGCCGCGTGCGCTGAGGCCTGTGCGCTTCGGCGCGATCCTGCTGGCCGCCGGCGAATCGCGCCGGATGGGCGGGCCGAACAAGCTCGAGATCCGGCTCGACGGGGTGCCGCTGGTGCGCCGTACCGCCGAGACGCTGCTTGCAGCCGGTGTTTCGCCGCTGGTGGTGGTGCTGGGCCACGCCGCCGGGCGCATCGCGCCGCTGCTGAGCGATCTGCCGCTGCGCTGCGTCGTCAACGAACGATATGTCGACGGTCAGCAGACCTCGGTCGCCTGCGGGCTGGAAGCCCTGACCGAACCGGTGGACGCCTATGTCGTCTGCCTGTCCGACCTGCCGCTGATGCGCCCGGCCGATCTGCATGAGCTTTTCGGGGCTTTCGCGCATGACCCGCAGACCGCCATCCTGATGCCGGTGCACCAGGGGCAGCGCGGCAATCCGGTCGTGTTCGACGCCGGCCTTCGAGATGCGCTGCTCGCGACGCCGGGCGGTGCCCGCGCCTGGATGGATGCGCATCCGGGGGCGGTGCGCCGGCATCCGGTCGCGCATCCCGGCTTCACCACCGACCTGGACACCCTGGACGATGTCGCCGCGCTGGGCCGCCTCGCGGATGCGCCGAAGGTCGAGCTGCCGTGAGCGTGTTCGATGCGGTGGTGCTGGGCGCCGGCGCCGCGGGGCTTTTCTGCGCCGGTGTCGCCGGCCAGCGCGGCTTGAAGGTGCTGCTGATCGATCACAGCGCCCGGATCGCCGAGAAGATCCGCATCTCGGGGGGAGGGCGCTGCAATTTCACCAATCTGCAGGGCGACCGGCCCGAGTGCTTCATCAGCGCGCAGCCCGGCTTCGCCCGCCATGCGCTGCGCGCATATCGTCCTGCCGAGTTCATCGCCCTGGTGCGCCGCCACGGCATCGGGTACCACGAGAAGCACCGCGGACAGCTGTTCTGCGACGATTCCAGCGAGCGCATCATCGACCTGCTGCGCCGGGAAGCCGAACTCGGCGGTGTCGCCTGGCGCGCGCCCTGTCCGATTGGCGAGGTAACCGCATTGCCGCCCGGCCAGGGCGATGGCGCCCGCTTCGAGATCGCGACCGACGGCGGGCCGGTGCGAGCCCGTGCGCTGGTGGTCGCCACCGGCGGCCTGTCGATCCCGAAGATCGGCGCCACCGATCTGGGTTATCGGCTGGCCCGCCAGTTCGGTCATCGGATTGTCGAGCCCCGACCGGCGCTGGTGCCACTGACCTTCGATGCGTCGCGCTGGGCGCCCTGGGTGCCGCTGGCCGGGGTGTCGATGGAGGTGGCGATCAGCGCGCCC
Source organism: Burkholderiaceae bacterium (assembly GCA_035401985.1). Classification (GTDB taxonomy): domain Bacteria; phylum Pseudomonadota; class Gammaproteobacteria; order Burkholderiales; family Burkholderiaceae_E; genus Quisquiliibacterium. The sequence continues at coordinate 1,337 of DAONCJ010000836.1, forward strand.
GCTCATGCCGGGGCGCCGGTGTTCAACGAGGACCTGCTGTTCACGCATCGCGGGGTGTCGGGCCCGGCGGTGCTGCAGATCTCGTCGTTCTGGCGGCCCGGCGAACCGCTGGCCATCGATCTGGCGCCCGGCCGCGGAGCCGACGAACTGGTCGCCTGGTTGACCCAGCGGCGCGAGCAGACGCGCCAGCAGCTAGCCACGACACTGGCCGAGCGCCTGCCCCGGACCGCCGCCGAGCGGCTGCCGTTGCCCGATGGTGTCCTGCGCTTCGGCATCAGC
>DAONCJ010000837.1:0-1609 GCA_035401985.1 Burkholderiaceae bacterium
CCGGCATGGTCGGCGCGCCGGCCTGCGGCGACGTGATGAAGCTGCAGATCAAGGTGAACGAAGAGGGCGTGATCGAAGACGCGCGCTTCAAGACCTATGGCTGCGGGTCAGCCATCGCGTCTAGCTCGCTGATCACCGAGTGGGTAAAGGGCAAGACGCTCGATCAGGCCATGGACATCCGCAACACCCAGATCGCTGAAGAGCTGGCGTTGCCGCCGGTCAAGATCCACTGCTCGATTCTGGCCGAGGACGCGATCAAGGCTGCTGTGGAGGACTATCGCAGCAAGCACGGGACGGCCGCTGAGGCCGTCGCTCAGCAGGCGGCCTGAGCCATGGAGACCACCGCGATGGCAATCACTCTCACCGAAAGCGCGGCCCGGCATGTGTCGCGCTACATCGAGAAGCGTGGCAAGGGCATCGGTCTTCGTCTGGGCGTGCGCACCACGGGCTGTTCGGGCATGGCCTACAAGCTGGAATACGCCGATCAGGCGCAGCCCGAAGACCTGCAGTTCGAAAGCCATGGGGTGAAGGTGTTTGTCGACCCCAAGAGCTTCTCGTACATCGAAGGCACCGAGCTCGATTTCGTCCGCGAAGGTCTGAACGAGGGCTTCAAGTTCAACAACCCGAACGTCAAGAGCGAGTGCGGGTGCGGCGAGTCCTTCAACATCTGAGCCAGGCCTTGCGGGGTGGGCGTACGGAGGCGGCTTCATGCCGCCTCTTTTCTTGGCGCGCCCCGCGAAGCTGACCATCGACCGTGTTCGACAGCACCCATTTCGCCCTGCTGGGCCTCCCGGAGACCTTCGCGCTGGATTCGGCCGCGCTCGAGTCCGCATGGCGGCGCCTGCAGGCTGCCGTGCATCCTGACCGGCATGTGCAGGGCAGCGACACGGACCGGCGGCTCGCGCTGCAGCGCGCCACGCAGGTCAACGAGGCTTACCGGGTGCTGCGGGATCCGCAGCGTCGGGCGGCCTACTTGTGTGCCTTGCGCGGGGTTGACCTGCAAGTCGAATCCAACACGGCGATGCCGCCCGCATTTCTGATGCAGCAGATGGAGTGGCGCGAGGCATTGGCCGACGCACGCGAGGCGCGCGACGACGCGGCGCTGCAGTCGCTGCGAGCCGAGCTCGACGCCGAGCGCGACGCGCTGCTGGCCCGCATCGGCAAGGCGCTCGACGCGGACAACGATCCGGCCAAGGCCGGAGAGGGCGTGCGGCAGCTGATGTTTCTGGACCGCCTCTCCGAAGAGATCGACTTCGCGCAGGAAGATCTGCTCGCGCGATGAACCCCTGGCGGTTGGCCTCGGCCACCGCCGTTGAACGGACTGTTGATGTCGCTCCTCCAGATATCCGAACCGGGCATGACCCCCGAGCCGCACCAGCGGCGGCTTGCGGTCGGCATCGACCTGGGCACCACCAATTCGCTGGTCGCGGCGGTGCGCCACGGGGTGGCTGAAGTGCTCGAGGACGAGCACGGCCATGGGCTGCTGCCCTCGGTGGTGCGTTATCGGGAGGACGGTGGCATCGACGTTGGATCCGAGGCGGCCGAGCAGGCCGCGGTCGATCCGGTCAACACCATTTCGTCGGTGAAGCGCTTCATGGGCCGTGGCGTT
>DAONCJ010000838.1:0-1604 GCA_035401985.1 Burkholderiaceae bacterium
ACCCCCGCCGCCGCCGCCGCTGACAAGAAAGCCGACATGCCCAAGGCCAAGGCCAAAGCCAAGGCCAAGAAAGCCAAGAAAGCCGCCAAGCCGGCCGCTGCTGCCGCTCCCGCTGCTGCTCCCGCTGCCGCCGCCAAGTAATTCTTCGTGGTAGCCGGTTTCAACGGCGGGGTGCTCCTGAAAGGGAGCCCCCCGCCGTTTCATTTTCGACGTCTCCCTGCCGCCCCCTCTGATTGGCTGCGCCTGCCAGGCCGGCTGATGCGTCCTCGCGCCCGTCGCTGATCTGCCCCCGATTCCGACCCGCTCCACGTGTGCTGTCCTTGGTCCATGCCGCAAAACCGTGCATCTTAGAGGCATCGTCGACACGACAACGAACCAGGGGACAGCAAGATGGCAAGAGGCATGGTCAGCGCCGCCCAGCCCGAGGCGGTGGAAGCAGGGCTCGACGTCCTGCGGGCGGGCGGCAATGTGGTCGACGCCGCCATCGGCGCGGCCCTGGTCCAGACTGCGGTCGACCCGCAGATGTGCGGCGTCGCGGGCTTCGGCTCGATGCACATTCATCTGCCGGCACAGGGCGTTCACACCTTCATCGACTTCCACGGCCGGGCGCCGCTCGCCACCCGGCCAGACATGTGGGCCGACCGGATCCTGGGCGAATGCGACGACGGCTTCGGCTTCCTGCTGCGTGATCAGGTCAACGAGGTCGGCTATCAGTCGATGACCACGCCGCTGAGCATCAAGGCCTTCGACGAGGCGCTGCGCCGCTTCGGAACGCGTTCGCTGGCCCAGCTGATCGGGCCGGCCGTGGCGTATTGCGAGGACGGCTTCGCGGTGCGGCCCAGGGTGCACGAGTTCTGGATGCAGCCGGCCATCTGCGGTCGCATCGAGCGGATCCGTGTGCTCAAGGATCATCCGGCCAGCGCCCGCATCTACACGAAGCCGGGCGGCGCGGTCTACAAGGTGGGCGAGATCCTGCGCAACCCCGACATGGGCCGCACCTACCGGCGCATCGCCGAACAGGGTGTCGACGATTTCTATCATGGCCAGATCGCCCGCCAGATTGCCGAAGACATGGCGGCGCACGGCGGCCTGATCACCGCCGAGGACCTCGCCACCTGCGCGACCGAGTCGGCCCAGCCGCTCTTCACCACCTACCGGGGGTTCAAGGTCGCGACCAACCCGCCACCCGGCGGTGGCCTGATGATCGTGCTGATGCTCAACATCCTCGAGCAGTTCGACCTGGCGGCCATGGGACACAACTCGCCCGACTACATCGCGGTGGTGTCCGAGGCCATGAAGATCGCCACGGTCGACAAGGACGCACGGATCGGTGACCCGCGCTTCGTCGACGTGCCGGTGGCCGAGCTGTGCTCGAAGGCGTACGCCGCGCGCATGGCCGACCGCATCCGCAGCGGCGTGAAGACCGAGGTGCCGCGCCTGAACACCGGCGGCAAGGAAAGCCGCGAGACCACGCATGTCTGCGTCGCCGACGAGACCGGGGCCTGCGTGTCGCTCACTCACTCGCTGGGCTCGTCCTCGGGTGTGGTCACCGAGGGTCTGGGCTTCATGTACAACAACTGCATGATGGTGTTCGATCCGCGTCC
>DAONCJ010000839.1:0-1598 GCA_035401985.1 Burkholderiaceae bacterium
TGGGGGTTGTTTCGCCTCTGGGCCGCGACATCGACGACGTCTGGCAGAACGCGCTTCATGGGCGCTCGGCCGTGGGCCTGCTGGACCAGCCCTTCGCTGAGCGCCTGTCCTCGCCGCTGGCCGCCACGGCCCGGTTCGATGGGTCGGAACATTTCGACGGGCCACGTCTTCGGATGCTCGACCGCGTCAGCCAGTTAGGCCTCGTTGCGGCCCGCGATGCACTGCGCATGTCGGCCTGTGACCTTGCCGGCATCGAGCCGCAGCGGGCCGCCGTCTTCATGGGAACGGGCATGGCCGGGACCCAGTCGAATGACGAGGGTTACCAGGCGCTGTACGGCGAGCACTCGGACCGCATCAAGCCCTTCACCGTGCTGCTGGGCATGCACAACGCGCCCGCGGCGTGGATCGCACTGGAGCACCAGATCCGCGGGCCCAGCCTCACCTACTCGACCGCGTGCTCGGCATCAGCGGTCGCGATCGGCGAGGCGTGGCTGAGAATCGCCGGCGGCAGTCTGGATCTTGCCGTGGCCGGTGGAGCCGAGGCGCCACTGTCGTTCGGTTCGCTGAAAGCCTGGGAGGCCCTGCACACGATCGCGGCGGTGGACCCGCAAGACCCCGCCACGTCGTGCAAGCCATTCTCGCGGAACCGAACGGGCATGGTGCTCGGTGAAGGCGCGGCCGTTCTGGTGCTCGAGGCGCGCGAGCACGCGATGGCCCGAGGGGCGCCTGTCCTGGGCGAAGTGCTCGGCTATGGCGTGTGCACCGATGTCGGCCACATCACACGCCCGAGCGTCCAGGGCCAGGCCGACGCGATGCTCGCGGCGCTGCGCTCGTCCGGCCTTCAGCCCGAGCAGATCGGCGCCATCAACGCCCACGGTACCGGCACGATCGCCAACGATGCGGCCGAGACGGCAGCCATCCACCAGGTCTTCGGGCACCGCGCCGCCGGCATTCCGATCAGCGCCACGAAGGCCGTGCACGGTCATCTGCTGGGCGCTGCAGGGGCGCTCGAATGCGTGCTGTCGCTGCTGTCGCTTTCGCGCGGAGCCCATCTGCCGACCCTCCATCTGCGCGAGCCCGATCCCGCGTGCGACCTCGACTACGTGGCGCAGAGCGCACGGACGAGCAACGGGGTGCGGTACATGCTGTCGAACTCGTTCGCCTTCGGCGGCACGAATGCCGTGCTGGCGCTCGGGGCCTGAGCCGGCAAGGGCTGCTGACCGCCGTCGCGCAAGGGGATTACCGTGAAGCCCGCCTCCGACTGGACGATCGATCAGGACTGGGCGCAATACAGCCCAGACGAGCACGCGGTCTGGCGGCATCTGTTCGATCGCCAGTCGCGACTGCTGGCAGGGCGCGCCTGCGACGAGTACCTGGCGGGACTGCAGGCGCTGCCGATCGGCCCGGCCGAGATCCCCGACTTCGAGCGTCTGAGCGAAGTCCTGTTCCGCCAGACCGGCTGGCGCGTCGTCGCGGTGCCAGGTCTGCTGCCGGACGAGGTCTTCTTCGACCATCTGGCAAACCGCCGGTTCCCGGCCGGGCGCTTCATCCGCGGCGCCGACCAGCTCGACTACCTGGCGCAGCCCGATGTCTTCCAT
>DAONCJ010000840.1:0-1597 GCA_035401985.1 Burkholderiaceae bacterium
CTGGCCGACATCAGCACGCCAGAGCGTCGTGGCCGCATGATGGCCATCTACCAGGGCTGCTTCCTGTTCGCGGTCGGCGCCGGACCGTTGCCGGGCGGCCTCCTTGCCGAGCATTACGGGCTGGCCACGCCGTTCGCCGCCAATGCGCTGGCCGCTTTCGTCGTCGGGGCGATCGCCTGGTTCATGGTGCCCGAGACGCGCGACTACGCCTCGCGGGGTAAATCAGGGCCTTCGGTCGCCCCGCCATTTGTCGAGCAGTTGCGGCTGATGACCACCAAAGTCGGATTCATGCTGGTCTGTCTGACCGGTTTCGTGCACGCGATCGTGCGAACCGGCGGGCTGTTCAATGTGGTGCCGCTGGTCGCAGCGCAGAACATCCATCTGGGTGCGGGCCAGATCGGCGCCGGCATGGCCACCGGCAGCCTCTTCGGCCTGCTCGCCACCTATCCCTCGGGCATGATCGCCGACCGGTTCGGTCGCAAGCCGCTGATCGTGGCCGCCGCCCTGCTGACCGGCGTGTCGTTCTTCGGTTACTGGTTCGCATCCACGGGATTGCAGTTCGGCGCTGCCTGCATCGTGTGGGGCATCGCCGCCGCAGTCACCGGCGCGGCCCCGGGGGCCTATGCAGCCGACAACGCCCCGCCCGGCATGAACGCCGCTGCGATGAGCCTGTATCGGGCGCTGTCGGACCTGGGCTATGTGGTCGGGCCCATCGGGCTGGGCCTGCTGAGCGATCTGGCGGGCCCACGGACGGCGCTGGTCTTCTGTTCGATCGCCATCTCGACGATGGCGCTGGTGTTCTGGCGCTATGCGCCCGAGAGCGCGCACTTCAAGCGAACGTAGCTCCCACTGCCGGGTGATCAATAGCTCGGTTTGGACGGGAAGGGCGTGAGCTGCAGTTCGTGCGTCCAGCAGGACCGATCCTGTGTGTGCAGGTACCAGACCGCTTCGGCGATCTTGACCGGATTGATCACCAGATCGGGGCGGCTCTGGAGCCTCGGCATGGCCCGCGTGCCTGGCGAGTCGATGGTGCCGTCGATCACCACGTTGGCCACATGCACGCCGTGCTCGGAGTATTCCTCGGTCAGCACCTGGGCCAGCGTGCGCATCATCACGCGCGGGTAATACAGCGACTGTCCGGTCAGCCGCTTGCGACCGCGCAGCGAACTGGAGTTGTTCGAGAAGAAGAACGACCCCGAGCCCTTCTTGCGCATCGCTGGGAGTACTTCCTTGGCGACCAGGAAAGGACCGCGGCTGGCGATGTGCATGGCGGTGTCGAGCATCTCGACCGGAATGTGTTCGAGGAGTTCCTTCTCGGGTGGCAGATCCCGGCCTTCCAGATATCCCGCGTTGTACACGAGCACCTCGGGGTCGCCCGCGCGTTCGCGGATGAGCGAGAAGGCCGACGCGATCGACTCGTGCGAGACCAGATCCATCTCGACGATCATGCACTCGCCGCCCTGGGCACGGATGGCCTCCGCCAGAGAGGCTGCGTTACTTTCCGCGCGGGTGGTCAGCACGGTGAAGAAGCCCTCTTGCGCGAACTTCTGTGCGACCGCCCCGCCGACGCCCCAGCGAATGCCGACCGGCAGGTGAC
>DAONCJ010000841.1:0-1572 GCA_035401985.1 Burkholderiaceae bacterium
GGCTCATCCCTGCCCGCAGGCCGCCCGCCAGCAGCATCGCTATGTCGGGCAGCTGGTTGCGCAGGGCGATCAGCCGGCCTCGGCGCAGCCACCAGAGGGCCACTCGCGGCAGCATCCCGCAGACCAGCGCAGCGAGCACCGCCACTGCTACGCTGCCGCTGGCCGCAAGTGCGCCCAAAGTCACGCCCAGGGCAACCACGACATTGAGCGTGAGCAGCCGCGAGGCATCGACATAGATGTGCGCCCGCTGCAGATGACGCGCCACTCCTTGCACGAAGCGGGCGCGATACACGGGCCACAGGCCGTTGACCGCCTGGAAGGCAAGGTAGGCGGCGATGGCGACGGCCAGACTGGCCGAGAAGGCGGCCAGCCATGGGCGCCAGTGGCCCAGCAGGGTGAAGCGCGACAGGAGATCGAAGATCATGCGCGCGCTCCGAATCCGTCGGCGTCGGAGGAAAGGGCCGTGGCGCCATCGAGGAACCCGGTAGCCGGCAAGCCAAGGCGCTCCAGAAACTGCGGGACGTTGCCGCAGTCTTCGAACACGCCGCGATGCCAGCGGAACAGCGGCTGCATCAGCACACGCGTGCCCTCGGTGCCGGTCACCTCGGTGATCTCGACGATGCGCCGGCTCCCGTCAGCGCCGCGCGCCTGCTGCACGATGATCTCGACTGCTGAGGCGATCTGCTCCCGTATCGCCGCCAGGGGCAGATCCATGCCAGCCATCAGGACCATGGTCTCGAGCCGCGCGATCACGTCGCGGGCACTGTTGGCGTGGACCGTGGTCAGGGATCCGTCATGCCCCGTGTTCATCGCCTGCAGCATGTCCAGCGCCTCGCCGCCGCGGCATTCGCCGACCAGAATCCGGTCGGGACGCATGCGCAGGGCATTGCGCACGAGATCGCGGATGGCCACCTGACCGCGGCCCTCGCTGTTGGCGGGCCGGGCCTCCAGGCGCACGAGATTGGGATGGTTCAGCGAAAGCTCGGCGGCATCCTCGATAGTGACCAGACGCTCGTGATCGGGGATGAAGTTCGCCAGCAGATTGAGCAGCGTGGTCTTGCCCGAACCGGTGCCGCCCGCGATGACCAGATTTCGGCGCAGCACGATGCACTGCTTCAGGAAGGCGACGATCCGCCGGTCGGCGGAGCCCAGGCGCACAAGGTCGTCGGGATGCAGCATCTGGCGCCCGAAGCGCCGTATGGTGAGTGCCGACCCCTTCACGGCCAGCGGCGGAATGATCGCGTTCACGCGGGAACCGTCGGCCAGCCTCGCATCGACCATCGGGGAGCTTTCGTCGATTCGGCGCCCGATCGGCGCGACGATGCGTTCGATGACCGCGCGGACGGCGGCCTCACTGCTGAAGCTCAGCGAGGTTGGCTGCAGCACCCCGGATCGCTCGACGAAGATCTCGTGGGCGCTGTTGACCATGATCTCGCTGACCGCAGCATCGGCCATCAGGCGCTCCAGCAGGCCCAGGCCAACGACTTCGTCCAGCGTGTCCTCGATCAACGACCGCTGATCGAGGTGGGCCGGCGCAGCATCTTCGGTGGACAAGATTTCCTGGAGCATCAC
>DAONCJ010000842.1:0-1557 GCA_035401985.1 Burkholderiaceae bacterium
GCCTGGCGCGCATCGCGCTGCGACTGCGCGTAGCGCACCCGCTCGTCGGGCAACTGGTCTGCGGCGTAACGGACGAAGTGCCACGCGAGCCCGGCTTCGATCTGCGCCAGGGCGACGTCTTCGCCGCCCGCCCGCACACGAGCCACCTGGCGGCCATAGGGGTCCGTCTTGATCGGCTCGACCTCGAGGGCGCCGCGCGCGAGCAGACGCACGAGGTTGTCTCGTGACCGGTCGGCGAATGGCTGGCCTTTCTCGGGTGCATCGATGCCTCCGATGCGAACACCGATTCGTCGGCCGTCCTGGGCGATCATCGTGAACGAGTCACCATCGGCGATCGTGACGATGCGCCCCGTCAGCACGCCGGGGCGTGGCACCCGATCCGGCGCATGCCGGCTGCATGCGCCGCCCACCAGCGCGAGCGCCGCCAGCATCCAGCGGCGGCGAGGCAGGGCGACGGTCGAGGGGCTGTCGAAAGATTGCGGGCCGTTCATTGCGCCACTATAGGCGCGCGCATGACGGGTGCCATGAGGGTGTCATGGTCCTTATGCCTAGTCTGAACGGGCGTCTGCGACTGACGACCTGCCAGCCTGCGGTGGGAGGCGCCGGGACCCCCGGCATCGGGCGGCCAGCAGGCTTCGCCGGTCAATCGTCGAACCCGGCCAGCTCGTGCAGATCGAGCCGCAGTCTTGCCGCGGCCTCGATCGCCTCCAGTCGGGCGATCAGCGCCTGCTGGCGCGCCTCGCTGGCGTTGCGCCGCGCAAGCAGCCAGTCGGACAGTGCCGATTCCCCCAGCGAGTACCCGCGCCCCAGCCGGGCGGCCACGGTCGTCTGCGCGGCAGCGGCCTGTCCCAGCGCCCAGGCGGCTGCCGAGCGCGCCGTGGCATCGGACCAGGCCACCTCGAAATCAGCCTGTACGCGGCGTTCGAGGTCGCCCGCCCGTGCGCTGGCCGCCTCGTGTTCGGCCAGGGCGGTGCGCAGGGCCGCTTCCCGGGCCGGGCCCGCGAGCGGCATGCTGAAGGCAATGCCCAGCACCCGCTCGGACCCGCCGCGGTCGAAGGCGGCGAACGCGCCGATCGACGGGTCGGTTCGCTGTTCAGCGCGCGCCCGCTCGGCGGCCAGTTCGGCGCGTCGTGCCTCACCGCGGGCCAGGGCGATCTCGTGGCTGCGTTCGAGGTAGAACCCGCGAAGCCGCTCGCGCTCGGCGGCCGGTGGTTCGGCGATGGCCAGCGGCACAAGCCCGGACAGGTCGCGAGAGTCGACCGTGATCTCGGGAAAGCGCTGGCGCAGCGTGAGTCCCGCGGCGGATTCGCGGGCGCGGGTCAGCAGCGACGCGGCGCGGGTCCGCTCGAGCTCGGCGCCGGCGAGCGCCGCCTCGATCTGTGCCGCATCGCCACCGCGCACCCTTTGCTCGACCACGCGCGACAGTTCGGCGACCAGCGCAAGCTGCTCGTCGGCGAGCCGCGCCTCGCCAGCCGCCCGCTGCCAGGCGAACCAGCCGCGCAGCAGTTCGCGGGCGGTCTCGTGGCGCGCGTCCTCGACCAGCTGCCCGCCGAGCAC
>DAONCJ010000843.1:0-1555 GCA_035401985.1 Burkholderiaceae bacterium
TCCCCCCGGACTGCAGAAGCGTGTCGAACTGGCCCGGGCGCTGGTGGCCGAGCCGCGCTTCCTGATCCTCGACGAGCCGATGGCCGGCATGAACCAGGAGGAGAAGGAATACATCGCCCGATTCATTCTCGATGCGCGCGATGAACGCGGTGTCTCGATTCTGCTGATCGAGCACCACATGGACGTCGTGACCGCCCTGTGCGATCGCGTGATGGTGCTCAGCTACGGCGAGACCATCGCGCAGGGCCGGCCGCAGGAAGCGATTTCCGATCCGAAGGTCGTCGCGGCCTATCTTGGCCGGCGCGCCACAGCCCGCCTGACCGGCATGCCGGCCGAGGCGATCGCCCCGGCGGCGGAGCAATGACATGAGTCCGCGCGATCCCATCGCCGCCCATGCCGGCACTGCCTTCGTGCTGCCCCGCACCCTTCCCTGGCCCGGCCGCGAGGACAATCGGCCCGCAACCCTGATGGCCGCGCTGGCGCGCAACGCCGAACTGCACGGCAACGACATCGCCGTGCGCGAGCGCGACCAGGGCATCTGGCAGCAGTGGACCTGGCGCGAGGTGCTGACCGATGTGCTCGCGCTGGCCGCCGGCTTCGAGGCGCACGGTGTGGGTCCGGGCCAGGCGATCACGTCGATCGGCGACAACCGCTATCGCATCTATGCCTGCATGCTGGCCGTGATGACCCTGAGGGCGTTCCCGGAACCGGTGTTTCCCGATGTGCCGCCGGCCGAGCTCGATCACTACACCCAGCATGGCAAGCCGGTTACGGCCATCGCCGAGGACCAGGAGCAGGTCGACAAGCTCCTCGATCTGCGCGAACGGATCGGCCGGCCGACACTGATCGTCTATGACGATCCGCGCGGCATCGCCGAATACAAGGCGCCGGGTCTGCTCGCCTGCGACGCGCTGCTGCGCGAGGGGCTCGAGCGGCTCGCGCGCGAGCCGGGGCTGGCCGCCGATCTGGTCGCACGGGCACAGCCTGGCGACTGGGCTGTGCTGCTGCACTCGTCGGGCACCACCGGGCTGCCCAAGGGCGTGCCCCTGACCCATGACAACGTCGTGCAGGGAGTGCTCAACGCCGAGCGCGGCGGGCACTTTCACATGCACGAGGAACACTACGCCTACCTGCCCACCGCCTGGGTCGGCGACTTTGTCTTCACCGTCGGCGCCGGTCTGGTGCTGCACTTCGCGATCAACATCCCCGAGCGCCAGGAGACGGTGATGCACGATCTGCGCGAGGTCGCCCCGACCATGTACCTGGCGGCGCCCCGCGCCTGGGACAACATGCTCACCCGCATCCAGGTGGGCATGCAGGAGTCCACGCCGTTCAAGCGCTGGCTGTTCGACACGCTGATGCCGCGCGCCATTGCGCTGGAACGCAAGCGGCTGGCCGGCGAGCCGATTGGCGTCGTCGACCGGCTTGTGCGCGCACTCGCCGAGGTGCTGGTCTGCGCGCCGCTGAAGGACTATCTCGGTCTCGCGCGCGCGCAGCGCGTGTTCACCGGTGGCGAGGCGCTGGGCGAGGACACCTTCGTCTTTTTTCGGGCGCT
>DAONCJ010000844.1:0-1546 GCA_035401985.1 Burkholderiaceae bacterium
ATGCGATCTTCGAAGGCCTGCGCTGGCGTGACGCATTCTTGAACGCCGCCATGCTGCTGGGCGGAATGGGTCCTGTCGATGCGCCCAGGACCGATGGCGGCAAGGTCTTCGCGGGGCTCTACGCGCTGTATGCCGGACTGGTGTTTCTGGTAGCGGTCAGCCTCGTTCTGACACCGATCCTGCATCGGCTGATGCATCGGTTTCACTGGGGACAGGACCCCTGACCTCCCGGGAGGCCACCGACGGGCCTTGAAGGCGCCTGTGGTCGTCCAGCGCCCCTGTGTGCGCTGGCGCACAGACCACGCAGGGGCGAGGCCCCATTGCTGTGCTCTCTTTCCACGAACGTCAAAGGCAGCACAATGAATCTTCCCGTCGAAACAAGGCCGGCTCTCTGGGGCATGGTCGGAGGCGCGGCAGCGCTCGCTCTCGTTGGATTCACCTGGGGCGGCTGGACGACGGGAGCCAAGGCCGAAACGGCGGCTGCCCAACGAGCCAGTGCCGCGGTCGTGACCGCCCTGGCACCGGTCTGTGTCGACAACTTCCGCCATGCCAGCGATGCCACCGCCAATCTGGTCGCACTGAAGAAGGCCGATTCCTGGTCGCAGGGCGACTACGTCGAAAAGGGCGGATGGGCGAAGACGCCCGGCACGAATCCCGCGGATCAGGTCAGCGCCGTCGCCAAGGCCTGTGCCGGTCTGCTGACGGCGAGCTGATCCGGCGAAAAAAGGGGGCGAACCCGAAGGCTCGCCCCAACGTCGCCGAAGAACCGGTCGGCTGCACCGCCGATGCATCGTGTCGGTCGGTCGCCTGTGCGAGCGCAGCCTGACGTCAGTGGCTGATCTGCCACGGACGCCTGCCCGGGAATGTCTTTGCGCCATTGGCCAGTCGCAGGGTGCTTGCGCGCCGCGCGCCGGTGCCGCTGCTGCAGCACGAGCAGCCGGGCATGTGGCGCAGCCGGTAGTCGCGCGAGCTTTTCGGTTCATGACTGGCGCGCTCGTTCGTTTCGTGCGCGGTGCGGTCCTGTGCGGCCAGGCGCGAGAACATCGGCGCAGCGAACATCACGCGCGGTGAGGCCGCCCCGCAGGCGGGACACAGACTGTCCAGGTCGCGTTGCGCGATCGGGCGCACCGTCGAGAAGTCGCCGCAGGCGGCGCATCGGTAGTCATAGGTCGGCATGGCTTGTTCCTCGTTCACGAAGGGGCAGCCGGTACGGCCGGCCCCGTCAGGTGCCTCAGACCCGATCGGGCGACATCGGGATGTCGTCCGTGCCGGTGATGAACTTGACCGGTCCCGAGGCCTGCGGCCGGATGTCGAAGTCGAAGATCTGCGTGGGCAGCCACAGCGTTGCGCAGGCATTGGGAATGTCGACCACGCCGCTGATGTGCCCCTGCACCGGCGCCGTGCCCAGGATCGCGTAGGCCTGCGCGCGCGTGTAGCCGAACTTCGTCAGATACTCGATCGCGTTCAGGCAGGCCTGCTGATAGGCCACATTCACGTCCAGATAGTGCTGCTTGCCATGCTCGTCGACCGAGATGCCCTCGAAGTT
>DAONCJ010000845.1:0-1537 GCA_035401985.1 Burkholderiaceae bacterium
CTCGCTGGTGTCGCTGAGCAGATACAGATGGAACCAGCGCGACTCGCCCGCCCGGCTCAGCCCTTCGAGCATCCAGGCGAGGTTGCGCTGCAGCCGGTCGGTGTCCTCGTTGCGCACGCAGACCAGCAGCGCGGTATCGCTGGCAATCGGCTCGTCGCCGGTGATGCTGCGCAGGTGCGGTGCCACCAGCCGCTCGGGATCGCGGATGAAGCACATCAGCGCAAAGCCGATCACCGCATGCCAGAAGCCGATGCAGGTCCACGGCAGCGTAAGCGCGAACAGCAGCAGCATCGCCACGCCGACGGGATCGGGCGAAGTGACGAACAGCGTGGTGGCCATCAGCCAGAGCAGCGCGACGCAGGTGGCCAGCACGGCGAGGCCAAAGGCCGCGCGGCGCGCACGCATGCCGGCGCGTCCGCCGTCCGAGGGTGCGGCCGTTGCGTCGAGGGGGGCGGGTTGCTGCGGGTCGACCATCCGTGCCGGCTACATCATCCGGCGCAGCAGGCCGTCGCGACGCACAAAGGTGTGATAGACCACGCCCATCAGATGCCCGCCGATCAGCAGCACCACGGCGATTGCACCAGACAGGTGCAGCAGCGACAGCAGCTTGGCGAGTTCCTCGTTCTTGCCCAGGGGCACAGGCATCGGCCGCACGCCGAACACCGTCAGCGGGAAACCCCAGGCGTTGGTGGCCAGAAAGCCGATCACCGGCATCAGCAGCAGCAGCGCGTACAGCGCCATGTGCGTGACCCCTGCGGCCAGATGGATTACCGCCGGCGTGCCGGCCGGCAAAGGTGGCGGCGGATGGCGCCAGCGGTTCACCAGGCGCACCAGCGCCAGCACGAACACCACCACACCGACGCTTTCGTGGAGGTTGTAAAGCCGCATCTTGAAGGGTTCATCGGCCGGCTCGAAATACTTGATCCAGATCCCCGCCACGATCACCACTGCCATCAGCGCCGCCATGGTCCAGTGCAGCCAGCGCGACGAGGCCACGTAACGCAGCGCCGGCACCGTGCCGTGCGCGCCCTCGAAGCCAGCGACCACCCGCGCTGTGGAATTGCCCTGTGCCATGACGCCATCCTCCCGATGCGGGCCGTCCGCGTCTCTTATCGTTGAGACCTGCCAGCGGCCCTGCGCGGCCATTCTAGGGCAAACGACCGACGGGGGCGGATCCCCCTGCGGCGTCCTCGCCATGGGCCAGACTGTTCAGCGCACGGCGCGTGCCGCCCTCGCCGACCGGAACCCCCAGACACACCAGCGCAGCCTCGACGCCGGCGATTGCGCCCAGGATCATGGCTGGGTTGCAGTCGCCCAGATGCCCGATCCGAAATGCCCGTCCGGTCAGCGGCCCCAGTCCGCCGGCGATGGCAACCTGGAACCGGTCACGGGCGATGCCGCGCAGCGCCTCGATGTCGATCCCGGGCGCGACCGTGACCGTGGTGACCGAATGCGAGCGGCTGGCCGGATCCTGCACGAAGAAGTCGAGCGCCCCGCCCGTTCTCCAACCCTCGACCGCACCGTGCACCGCGCCCGC
>DAONCJ010000846.1:0-1534 GCA_035401985.1 Burkholderiaceae bacterium
CTCCGCATGGGACTGCGCCAGAGCGGCGCTGAACCGGCGGGCCGCCTGCACCAGTCCGGCCGCTATCCGTGCCGAGGTCCGTGCGAACACCAGCGCGGCAAGCGCGCCCAGCGCCCATGTGGCCAGCCATTCGCCGGTGAAGTCGTCCGGCATGGCGTCGGCGAACTGGCGCGAGACCACCGCAACGACGGCGGTGACGATGCCGGTCAGCACGATGACCGGAATGGCGCGCAGGCTGCGGGTCGGTCCGACCGCCTCGGTCAGCACGCGGGACCCCTCGAGCACACGCTCGAGGCCGACATGGGTGGTGGAAAACGACGACATGAGGCACTCCCTGGTGAGCATTCGGGGCGGCACTGGCGCCGCCCTATGTATTCAATTTGCGGCACTGCAACAAGAAACTCAAGGTATCGTTCGGAATACCAACTATCCGTCTGGTGAATACTCAGGAGCGGATCTTCATGAATTTCCGGACCCTCGATCTCAATCTTCTGCGGGTTTTCGATGCGGTCATGGCCGAGCGCAACCTCACCCGGGCGGCGCGCAATCTCGCCATGACGCAATCGGCCGTCAGCAATGCGCTGCGTCGACTGCGCAGTGCGATGGGCGACGAACTGGTCGTGCGGGCCGGCTACGGGGTGGCGCCCACGCCTCATGCCCTGGCGATCTGGCCCGCTATCCGCGAGGCTCTGGAAGCCCTTCAGGCTGTGTTAGCGCCTACTTCGTTCGATCCGGCGCAAGCCGAATGCAGCTTCGTCCTGGCGATGGCCGATGCCACGGCCACCCTGCTGGTGCCGCCTCTGATCCGCTCGTTGGGCAGCCAGGCGCCAGGGGTGTCCCTGAGGATTCTGCCGCTGACCACCCGCGACCCGCGGGCCAAGCTGAAGGCTGGCGAACTCGACGCGGCGGTCGGTCATTTTCCCGTGGTGCTGGCGGAGATTGCGCAGCGCAGCATGCAGGAAGCGATGCCGCCTTCGGTCGGTCACGAACGGCTGTACGACGGGCGCTACGTGTGTGTGATGCGCCGCGGCCATCCGCTGGCCAGAGAGGAACTCACGCTCGCGCGCTATTGCGAGGCCCAGCATCTGCTGGTGAGCTTCTCGGGACGGCCGTTCGGCTTCGTCGATCAGGCGCTGGCATCGATCAAGCGCCAGCGGCGCATCGTGCTCACGGTCAATCAGTTCTTCACCGCCGGGCAGGTGGTCGCCAACTCGGACCTGCTGACGGTGCTGCCCGAGCGCTTCGTCGCGTCAACCGGCATCGCCGACCATCTGACGATGCGGCCGCTGCCCTTCGATGTGCCGATCGTCCATGTGGACCTGATCTGGCATCGCCGGCATCAGACCCGTGCGGCCCATCTGTGGCTGCGCGAGCAGATCACCGCGGCCGCGGTCCGCGCCTTCGAGCCTGTGCGCCCGCAGGTGGCCGCCTGAGCGACGCGCGCTCGGCCAGTGACCGCGCTTACTTGCGAAGGTTCCGGCCGACCGACTGGTTGACGAAGTCGTAGACGGCAACCTTCTTCAGGTCGACGTCG
>DAONCJ010000847.1:0-1533 GCA_035401985.1 Burkholderiaceae bacterium
CCACTTTGGGATGGCGCGAACGGAACTCGCCCCACAGCGGCGCCAGATGCAGGTTGCCGAAGGTCACCGGCGCGTTGATCCGGATCAGTCCCGAGGCCTCGCCGGCACGAGAGGTGATCTCGGCCTCGGCTTCGTCGATGCCGGCGAGCAGTTCCTGGCAGCGCCCGTGGAATACCTCGCCCTCGTCGGTCAGCGACAGGCGGCGCGTGGTTCGATGCAGCAGGCGCACGCCCAGTCGCGATTCGAGATCACTGATGTGCCGCGATACCGAGGGCTTGGACAGCCGCAGCGCATCGGCCGCTGCCACGAAGCTGCCGGCTTCGACGACGGCCACGAAGGCCCGCATCTCCTGGTATTTGTCCATTTGTTCGGAAATACAAAACAGTTGATGTCGAAAAGTCGAGTTTATCTTGGATAGAGAGACGAATAAAGTCTGACTCACACACTTCCACCTCACGGAGCACACGATGAACTCGAATCGCAATGACCTCGCCGCCTTGCTTCTGCGCAGCACCCTCGGGGCGGCCGCTATCGCCTGGGCAGCCCCCGTTCGTCGAACCGGCTGAACTCGCAGGCTGCTCACGCCTGAACCCGCCGCCCCGGCTAGCATCGATCGAACAGCCTTTCATCGCTCTGAGCATTGGAGAAACCATGGACCGCCTGCCCACTCTGTTCGTGTCCCACGGCGCGCCAAGCTTCGCGCTGGCTCCTGGCCTGGCCGGCGCGCAACTCGCCGCACTGGCGCAGCAATTGCCCCGGCCGCGCGCCGTGCTCGTCGTATCGCCGCACTGGATGACGCGCGAACCCGTGGTGCAGACCGGTGCGCAGCCTGAAACCGTGCATGACTTTGGCGGCTTCGACCCGGCGCTGTACCGGGTGACCTATCCGTCGCGGGGACATCCGGCACTGGCCCAGCGAGCCATCGAGCTGCTTCGTGCGGCGGGCTGGTCGCCCAAGGCCGATGAGCATCGCGGGCTGGACCATGGCGCCTGGGTGCCGCTTCGCCATCTGTATCCGCGCGCCGATGTGCCGGTATTCCAGGTGTCGATGCCGGTATCGCTGCATGCCGATACCGCCGTCAGCTTCGGCGAGGCCCTGGCGCCGCTGGCCGACGAAGGGGTGCTGATCGTGGGCTCCGGCAGCCTGACCCACAACCTGCATGAATTCCGCCAGGGCTCGGCGCAGCCGGCTGCCTATGCCGAGGAATTTGCAGAATGGATCCGCGACGCGGTGCAGGCCGGCGATCGTCAGCGTCTGCTGGGCGCCTTGAGCGATGCGCCGCATGCGCATCGGGCCCATCCCAGCGACGATCACTTCCTGCCGCTGCTGGTCGCCCTGGGCGCCGCCCGCGACGTGCTGCCCGCCACGGTGCTTCCAGGGGGCATCGTCCATGGCGTGCTGTCGATGGAGTCGTATCTGTTCGGACGCGAGGTCGCTATTTCCACCGCACACGCCGAGGTCGCCTGACGGCAGCCGTCGCTCCCTCGGACGAGGGTGGGCGCCCGGGCGTCTTCATCGCCGGGCGCCCACCGG
>DAONCJ010000848.1:0-1530 GCA_035401985.1 Burkholderiaceae bacterium
GGATGTCGAGGCGGCGCGTCAACTGGTTCTCTCACACCTGCGCCTGGTCATCTCGATCGCCCGCGGGTACCTCGGCTACGGTTTGCCGCACGCCGATCTGATCCAGGAAGGCAACATCGGCCTGATGAAGGCGGTCAAGCGCTTCGACCCGTCGCATGGCGTTCGTCTTGTCTCGTTCGCAATCCACTGGATCAAGGCCGAGATTCACGAGTACGTGCTGAAGAACTGGCGCATGGTCAAGGTGGCGACCACCAAGGCGCAGCGCAAGCTGTTCTTCAACCTGCGCTCGCACCGGACGGACGCTCACACCCTGAACGCCGACGACGTCGATCACATCGCGACGAAGCTCAACGTCAAGCCGAGCGACGTGATGGAGATGGAAACCCGGCTGACCGGTCAGGACATGGCGCTCGAACCGTCCTCGGACGACGGCGATGACGAGTACGGCCCGATCTCGTATCTGGCCGCCAGCAATGCCGAGCCGACCCAGGTGCTCGAGCGCCGCCGCAGCGACCGCCTGCAGGGCGAAGGCATCGAGCAGGCGCTGGCGGCGCTGGACGCGCGCAGCCGGCGCATCATCGAGACACGGTGGCTGCGCGACGAGAGCGAGGGCGGCACGCTGACCTTGCACGACCTGGCCGACGAATTCGGCGTGTCGGCCGAGCGGATCCGCCAGATCGAGGTCAAGGCAATGCAGAAGATGAAGGTCGCGCTGGCCGAATACGCCTGACGCTGCGCGCCTGACCAGGCGCATTGCTCCGCCTCACAAGCGCCGCCCGTGCAACCTGCCCGGGCGGCGTTCTGACGTCAGCGCCCCCCTGACTCGGCGGCCACGTAAGCCGCCATGTCCCCTCGCACCTGGCCCGAAACCAGGGGCACGCACTCCGGCGGAAAGTCCTGCCGGAACCGGGCACCTTCAGCCAGCGCCCGCTCGATGAAGCGCTCGAGATGAACCATCGCTCCCGTGTCGTAGTCGTGCAGCACGACCAGTGCCCATGGGAGCTGCCGGCATTGTTCGAGCGCGGTCTCGACCCAGGCCTCGGGTTCGGCCCAGTCGCGCGGGATCGAGTTCCAGAGCACGCAGGTGTAGCCGCCTTCGATGAGGTAGCGCAGCACCGGCCCGCTCAGCAGGTGATCGCCGATCGCGCCGCCACCGCCGAATGGGCGGAACAGCTTGTCGGGATGCACCACGCCTTCCAGGCACTGCTGCGTGCGGCCGATTTCGCGCTCGGCCACGTCATCGCCGGACTGGCGGCCCAGCGGCACGGAATGGGTGTAGGTGTGATTGCCGATCCAGTGTCCCGCATCGGCCGCCTGCTTTATGAGCGCCTTCGTCTGCTCGGTCTGAAGGTGCTTGCCGAGCACGAAGAAGCTGGCCTTTATGCGGTGCCGGGCAAGCACGTTCAGCACACCCGGAGTGACCTCCACCGTGGGCCCGTTGTCGAAACTGAGCGTGATGTCGCCGATCGTGGCGGCGGCAGGCCGGGCGGCGCGGGTGCGGTGCGCAGGGTCGAGAGGGCTGTTCATGGT
>DAONCJ010000849.1:0-1529 GCA_035401985.1 Burkholderiaceae bacterium
TGGAAGTTGACCAGCAAAATCTCGCCGGCCTGGGCCTGGCCGCCCTGCACCGCGCGCTTGATCTCGGGCGCCTTGAACAGCGAGGCGTTCGAATGCACGGTGATCTTCAGCTTGCCGCCGGTGGCCTTCTCGACATCGCTGGCGAACTGCACCAGATTTTCGGTATGGAAATTGCCCGGGGCGTACGCCGATGCGAGATTCCAGGTGGTGGTCTGGGCGACGGCGGCGCCGCCGAGCGACAGCGCGACCGCTGCGAACAGGGTAGGGATCAGTTTCATCGAGGACTCCGGTGCCGGGGTTTGGGTGAACGAAAACAGGGGGCGAAACACAAAGCCGCACAGTTTAGAGGATGCGTCGCCGCGTCCCGCAGGTTGTTGTATCTTCGTGCGCCGCGCCACATTCCCTGGAAAACGCCCATGAGCAAGCCCTGGCAGTTCTGGATCGACCGTGGCGGGACATTCACCGATGTCATCGGCCGCCGGCCCGACGGGCAGCTGGTCACCGCGAAGCTGCTCTCCGAAGATCCCGAGCACTATCCCGATGCAGCGGTCGAAGGCATCCGCCGGCTGCTCGGTCTGGCCGCCGATGCGCCGATCACGCCCGCCCTGGTCGACGTCGTGAAGATGGGCACCACGGTGGCGACCAATGCGCTGCTCGAGCGCAAGGGCGAACCGCTGCTGCTGGCCATCACACGCGGCTTCGGCGACGCGCTGCGCATCGCCTACCAGAACCGCCCGCGACTTTTCGACCGTCGGATCGTTCTGCCGGAGCTTCTCTATCGCGAGGTGATCGAGATCGACGAGCGGCTGGCCGCCGACGGCGAAGTGATCGTTCCGCTGGACCTCGAGGCTGCGCGGGCCGGCTTTCAGCGCGCCTTCGATGGGGGCCTGCGTGCCGTCGCGATCCTGCTGATGCACGGCTATCGCTACACCGCGCACGAGCAGGCGCTGGCGACGCTCGCGCGGGCGATCGGCTTCACGCAGGTCTCGGTGTCGCATGAAGTCTCGCCGCTGATCAAGTTCGTCTCGCGCGGCGACACGACGGTGGTCGATGCCTATCTGTCGCCGGTGCTGCGCCGCTATGTCGACCAGGTGGCTGGCGCCATGCCCGAGGTCCGTCTGCAGTTCATGCAGTCCAGCGGCGGTCTCACCGATGCCCGCGCCTTTCAGGGCAAGGACTCGATCCTGTCGGGGCCGGCCGGCGGGATCGTCGGCATGGCGCGGGTGAGTCAGGCGGCTGGCTTCGATCGGGTAATCGGCTTCGACATGGGCGGCACCTCGACCGACGTGTCGCACTTCGCCGGCGAGTTCGAGCGGGCCTTCGACACCCTGGTGGCCGGGGTGCGCATGCGTGCGCCGATGATGAGCATTCACACGGTGGCTGCCGGTGGTGGTTCGATCCTGCACTTCGACGGCACCCGGCTGCGCGTCGGACCCGATTCGGCCGGCGCCAATCCAGGCCCTGCCTGCTACCGTCGCGGGGGGCCGCTGACTGTCACCGATGCGAATGTGATGCTGGGCCGGATCCAG
>DAONCJ010000850.1:0-1524 GCA_035401985.1 Burkholderiaceae bacterium
GCATCAGGCCCAGCGACGCGCGCTCCGCCGGGGGCAGCGGATCGGGCCAGCGCACGCGCTCCAGCGCGTCGGCGATCGCGGTGCGCAAAGCCGCCTGGCTGACCCCTGCGGTGGTCGGATAGACGGCCGTCAGCCGAGTCGGCAGCCCGACCGCGGGCCCCGCCGCCTTGACCGTCGGGTGGACCATCTCCAGGCCGAACAGACCGGCCTTGACCGAGCCATGGGCGCGTACCCGGCGACCGACCTCGAGCTGCTTGAGCTGCGATGGATAGAAATGAAAAAGCCGCAGCGCCAGGCGGCCGCTCGCGTCTTCGAGTTCGACGTTGAGTACCCGCCGGCCGCGACCGCTGATCTCCTGGCGGGTGACCACGCCCTCGATCTGCACCTCGGCGCCATGACCGGCCGAGGCGATCGGCACCACCTGCGTCAGATCCACATAGCGCAGCGGCAGATGCAGCGCATAGTCGTCGTCAGTGCGCAGTCCAAGCTTGGCCATCCGCTGCGCGAGCGGATCGCGCGAAGCGGCGATGTGCTGCGCCTGCGTCGCTGGCACGCCGGCCCGGGCAGGCTTTGTCGTGGGCCGGGCCATGCCAGGGCTGGCCGCCGGCTTCAGTCCAGCACCATGACCGCTTCGACCTCGAACTGGGCACCGCGCGGCAGGCTGGACACGCCGACGGTGGAGCGGGCCGGATACGGCGTGGCGATGTACTCCGGCATGATCGCGTTGACCACCGGGAACTGGCCGAGGTCGGTCAGGAACAGCGTGAGCTTCACGCACTGATTCAGCGAACCGCCGGCCGCCTTCGCCACGGCGGCGAGGTTCTGGAACGCGCGGTGCACCTGGGCCTCGAACGGGCCCTCGACCAGCTGGCCGCTGGCCGGGTCGAGCGCGATCTGGCCCGACAGGTAGACGGTGCTGCCGGCCCGAACGGCCTGCGAATAGGGACCGATGGCCGCCGGCGCATCGGGGGTCGAGATCACTTGTCTGCTCATGGGGCGCCTGCGAGAGGAAGGTCGGCGGCCGCACGGCGCGAACATGCGCGCGCGAGGCCTTTCCGCCATCTTAGCCGATGCTCCGGCAGGCTCCGGGGCACGCCCTGACGGCGCCCCGGCACTCAGCCGGTCGGCAGCGGAAAGATCAGGCAGGTGGTGGTGGCATGCGCATACAGGCGTCCCGCCGAATCGACCACGCTGCCCTCGGCCAGGCCGATCTGCCGCGAGGTGTGGACCACCCGCCCCTCCGCCCGCACCGGACCGACCTCTTCGCTCAGACCGCGCAGGTAATTGACCTTGAGTTCGAGCGTTGTATAGCCCATGCCCTGCTCGAGCACCGTGTGCACCGCGCAGCCGACCGCCGTGTCCAGCAACGTGGCCAGGAAGCCGCCGTGGATCGACCCGATGGGGTTGTAGAAGCGCCCCTGGGGCAGACCCTGAACAACGACCCGGCCGCGCTCGGCCAGGATCGGCACCATCGCCATGGTCTCGCTCATCGGGATGCCGGGCAGTTCGCCCTCGAAGATGCGG
>DAONCJ010000851.1:0-1523 GCA_035401985.1 Burkholderiaceae bacterium
GGATGGGGGTCGATACGCCGCTGGTCGGCGACTTCCATTACAACGGACACAAGCTGCTGACCCAGTTTCCCGAGTGCGCGCAGGCGCTCTCGAAGTACCGGATCAATCCTGGCAATGTCGGCGCGGGCAGCCGGCGCGACGACAATTTCGCGCAGATGATCGAAGTCGCCTGCCGCTTCGGCAAGCCGGTGCGCATCGGCGTCAACTGGGGCAGCCTCGACCAGTCGCTGCTTGCCCGGCTGATGGATGCCAATGCAGCCCGCGCCCGGCCGTGGGAGGCGTCCAGTGTCATGCGCGAGGCGCTGGTCACGTCGGCCATCGAAAGCGCCCAGCGCGCCGAGCAGCTCGGCCTGGGCGCCGACCAGATCATCCTGTCCGCCAAGGTCTCGAGCGTGCAGGACCTGATCGCGGTCTACCGCGAGCTGGCCCTGCGCTGCGACTACCCGCTGCATCTGGGGCTGACCGAGGCCGGCATGGGCAGCAAGGGCATCGTCGCCTCGACGGCGGCCATGGCGGTGCTGCTGCAGGAAGGCATCGGCGACACCATCCGCGTGTCGCTGACACCCGAGCCCAACGGCGATCGCAGCCGCGAGGTCGTGGTCGCCCAGGAGATCCTCCAGACCATGGGGCTGCGGGCATTCGCCCCGATGGTGGTGGCATGTCCCGGCTGCGGACGGACCAGCAGCACCTTCTTCCAGGAACTCGCCGACCGCATCCAGCGCTACCTGCGCGAGCAGATGCCGATCTGGCGCGGCCACTATCCGGGTGTCGAGTCGATGCAGGTGGCGGTGATGGGCTGTGTCGTCAATGGCCCCGGCGAAAGCAAGCACGCCGACATCGGCATTTCACTGCCCGGCGCCGACGAGGCACCGGTGGCGCCGGTGTTCATCGATGGTGTCCGCGATGTCACCCTGAAAGGCGATCGCATCGCCGAGGAGTTCCAGGCGATCGTCGAGAACTACGTCCGGCGTCGTTACGCCGTGGTCCTGAAAGATCCCCGATGAGCAAGCCCGAACGCATCCAGGGCGTGCGCGGCATGAACGATGTGCTGCCCGCCGACGAGGCCTTGTGGAGCCGCTTCGAAGCGGCCGTCGCCTCCTGCATGCGCGCCTACGGATATCAGCGCATCCGCACCCCCATCGTCGAGCACACCCGGCTGTTCGTGCGCGGCATCGGCGAGGTCACCGACATCGTCGAGAAGGAGATGTACTCCTTCACCGATTCGCTCAACGGCGAACAGCTCACGCTGCGTCCCGAGAGCACCGCCGGCGTCGTGCGCAGCGTGATCGAACACAACCTGCTGTACGACGGCCCCAAGCGGCTGTGGTACACGGGGCCGATGTTTCGCCATGAGCGCCCCCAGAAGGGCCGATACCGGCAGTTTCATCAGGTCGGCGCCGAAGCGATGGGCATGGCCGGCCCCGATGCCGACGCAGAAGTCATCCTGCTGTGCCAGCGGCTGTGGGATGACCTCGGTCTGACCGGCGTGAAGCTCGAGATCAACACGCTGGGTCAGGCTGACG
>DAONCJ010000852.1:0-1523 GCA_035401985.1 Burkholderiaceae bacterium
GCATCGTGCCGAGCACGCTGGCGGCGCCGCCCATGTCGAACTTCATCTCGTCCATCTCGGCCGCCGGCTTGATCGAGATGCCGCCGGTGTCGAAGGTGATGCCCTTGCCGATCAGCGCCACCGGCGCCTGCTTGGCCGGGCCGCCGGCGTACTGAACGACGATGAGCTTGGGCGGCTCGTCGGAGCCGCGCGCGACCGACAGCAGCGAGCCCATCTTGAGCGCCTCCATCTGCTTGCGGTCGAGCACCTGCGCCTTCAGCTTGAACTGGGTGGCCAGCTTGCGGGCAGCGTCGGCAAGGTAGGTCGGCGTGCAGATGTTGCCGGGCAGGTTGCCCAGGTCGCGGGCCAGGTCCAGGCCGTTGGCCACCGCCGTCGCGCGGGCGACAGCTGTCTGGGCGGGGGCGGATTCGGCGCGGTCGACCAGCAGCTGGACGCGGCCCGGTCGGGCCGGCTGGGTTTCCTTGCGCGACTTCAGGCGATCGAAGCGATAGCACAGATCGCGCCCCACGCTCACCTGCTGGCGCAGCTTCCAGGCGAGGCTGCGGCCCTTGACGGCGGCCTCGTGCAACAGCGAGACCACCTCATCGCAGGACATGGCGCCCGCCTGACGCAGGCCGGCCCGGACGGCGTCGCTGAAATGACGCTCGCTCGTTTCGGTGTCTTCTCCGGTGGCCACGAGCACGGCGCGCGCCACCTTGCGCGATTCGCCGTAGACCAGCAGCGTCGAACCGGCCTTGGCCTGCAGGTCGCCACGGGCCAGCGCGGCCGACAGCGAGCCGCCCATGGCTTCGTCCAGCGCCTTGCCGGCGGCGCTGAGTTTGCTGGTGCCCGAGACAGGCACCAGCACGCAGGGGGTGCGCAGGGCCTCGATGGCCGAACTCTTTATACTGAACTGCATATTGTTCTCGTTCCCTCGGAAAGACCGGGCCGATTATATCGGGCCGTGCACCCGCCACTCGCGATGCTGTTCAAGAAATCCCTGCGCCGAGACATGGCGAACCTGGCGGGCGTCGTCTTCGCCACGCTGTTCACCATCATGGTGACCACCACGCTGATCCGCACGCTCGGCAGCGCGGCCAGCGGCCGCGTGGACACCGCCAGCATCCTGCCGCTGATCGCCTTCACCGCGATCAATTTCCTGCCCGTGCTGCTGGTGCTCACGCTGTACATCGCCATCCTGATGTCGCTGACCCGAGCCTATCGCGATTCCGAGATGGTGATCTGGTTCGCCAGCGGACGCAGCCTGCTGCACTTCGTGCGCCCGGTGCTGTCGTTCGCGCTGCCTTTCGTCGTGCTGGTCGCGGGGCTCAGCTTCAGTGTCTCGCCGTGGGCCAACCGCCAGATCGCCGAGTACCAGCAGCGCTTCGAGCAGCGCCAGGATGTCTCCCAGGTGTCCGCCGGCCAGTTTCGCGAATCGGCCTCGGGCTCGCGCGTGTTCTTCGTCGAGGCGATCTCCGAGGACGAGAAAACAGTGCGCAACGTCTTCGTCACCCAGCAGCGCGGCGAGGACATCACGATCGTCG
>DAONCJ010000853.1:0-1510 GCA_035401985.1 Burkholderiaceae bacterium
CCATCCTGCCGGAACTCGAAAGTTTCGCCGAGCTGACACTGCTGGGATGCGGCGACGAAGCAGCGGCACGCCTGAAAGGTCGGCGCGCAGTCACTGCCGTCGCCACCTATGAACGCGGCACGCTGGCAGCGCAGATCGCGGCCGCGCGACCCCATCTTGGCCTTCAGCTGTCCGTCGTGCCCGAAACGTTCAGCTACACGCTGTCCGAGTTGTGGCATTGCGCCGTGCCGGTCCTGGGCACACAGATCGGCAGCGTGGGCGAGCGCATCCGCCACGGCCAGAACGGCTACCTGGTGCAACCCGACGCTGCGTCGGTGCTGACAGCACTCGAGGCCGCGGCGGGCCGCCGGGACGAACTGGCCGCCATGAGAGACCGCCTGCGTGTCGACCGGCCCGCCGATATCGAAACCATGGTGGCGGCCTATCGCAATCTGCTGCCCGGCCTGCCGGCGCCCCCGCCGGACGAAGGCCCGAGCGACCGGAGTGACAGCCGGGACGCCCCGGGCATCGCCGCGCGGCGACTGCGCCAGGGTCCCATCAGCGTCGACCCCGAAAGCACGTACAAGCAGGTGGCCCGCGCCTTCGTCGCCTACACCTGGCAGAAGGCCGCCCACAGCCCGCGTCTGCCCGCAGCGCTGCGCCGCCTGCTCGGCAAGCGCTAAAGACGCCGCTTCCGATGCCGCTCGAGGCCCCCGGACAGGACGCTCCCTCCGCGCGCGAGATCGCTCATGCCGATTCAGCAGAGGGTGGCGGCGTCATCGCGGTGGTCGTTGCGTATGCGCCGAGTGCCGAGGCGCTGCTGGCATTGCTGACGCGGCTCGGGCCGCAGGTGCGCCAGATCGTCCTGGTGGACAACGCCGATGCGGCGTCAGCCCGGCAGACCATCGCCGGTCTTGCACGGCAGGCCGTGGGATGCCCGATCGACTACCTGCTGATCGGCTCGAACAGCGGCATCGCCCACGCCCAGAATCGCGGCGTCGCACGCGCAATCGAACTGGGGGCACGCTGGGCTCTGCTGTCGGATGACGACAGTCTGCCCGCTGAAGACATGGTGGCCGCGTTGGTCGCCGCCATCGAACGGCCTGACGCGGAGTCCGTGGCCGCTGTCGGCGCCTGGGTCGAGGACGACCGGACGCACAGTGCCGCACTGGTGTATCGGGACACCTGGCTGGGGCCGCGGCGCATGGCGCGCGAGGATCTGGCGCAGCCCGACACCCGGGTCGCCTTTCTGGTGGCCTCCGGCTGCCTGCTCAACCTGAAGCTGTGGGAGTCCATCGGCCCGATGCGCGAGGACTTCTTCATCGATCACGTCGACCTCGAATGGTGCCTGCGCGCCCGGCGGACCGGCTATTCGATTCGAATCGTGCCGGCGGCCCGGCTCGGCCACCGGCTGGGCGACCGGCTGATACGCCCATGGCTGCTGGGACGACGCCCGGTCCATCTGCACGCGCCCGCGCGCAACTATTACCTGAGCCGCAACACGATCCGTCTGGTGCTCGGTCCCCTGCTG
>DAONCJ010000854.1:0-1492 GCA_035401985.1 Burkholderiaceae bacterium
AATCGCAGGCTGATCTGCCGCATCTGTTCGCCGAAGCCCGGCATTTCCTTGTGGGCGACGGCCATCGTGGCTTCGGGGGTGACGTCGCGCAAGGCCGGGCCGGTGCCCCCGGTGGTCAAGACCAGTGAGCATCCGGCATCCACCAGCTCGATCAGGGTGGTGCTGATGCGGGCCTGCTCGTCCGGGATCAGCCGCGGCTCGAACCGGACCGGGTTCTTCAGCGCGCGGGTCAGCCAGTCCTGCAAGGCGGGCAAGCCCTTGTCTTCGTAGACGCCGCTGGAGGCGCGGTCGCTGACGGAGACGATGCCAATGGTGACAGGGTCGAATGCGCTCATGGTTCGAGTCTGAAGGGATGGGTTCAGGACCAGTCGGTCAGGTTTTCAATCCGTTTCGGGGGGCTCGTCATCGTTCACGGCATCGGCGGCCTCATCGGTGCTGCCGAGCTGCTCGCGCACGAGCTGGAAGATCTCCCGGTAGGCGCGCCCCTGGCGCGGCGCCAGGCCCTGCGACACGGCGGCCCTGTCGGGGGCGGGTGCGTCCTTGCGCGCCTGGCGGATCAGGGCGCGCAGTTGCTGGGTGTCGGTTCCCGGGAATTGCTGAATCCAGTCGCCAAAGGCCTCGTCCTGTGCGATCAGGCGGTCGCGCCACTGTTCGGCCTGGTGCAGGGCCAGCGTCTGTTTGGCCGAGCCCTGGTGCTGCTCCTGCAACGCGGCGCGCACGGCTGTCAGGGTGTCGGGCTCAAGCTGGCGCATCAGTTTGCCGACGAATTGCATCTGGCGCCGCTTGCCTTCGAAATTGGTGATGCGCCGGGCATCGGCCAGCGCTTCGCTGAGCTTTTCCGGCAGATCCAGGCTTTTCGAGAGGTCGGCGCGCAGTGTGAGCAGGTCTTCGCCAAGCTTTTGCAGTTCGGTGCTCTCTCGTTTGAGCTCGGTCCGGCTGGCTTCGCTGGTGCCCTTGAGCTCGCGTTTGAGCTCCAGGTCGAGTTCGCTGCCTTCGGCGATGAACTCACCACGAACGTAATAGCCTTTTTTGGGTTTGCGGGACATGAGCGGGCCGGGACGGCAGATAGAGAGGACGGCAAGTATCATAGCCGCCACCATGAAAAAACACCCCTCCACCGAGGCTGCCCGTGCAGCCGGCCATCCCGAGCAAGGCTTCAGCTACAGCCGGGCCTTTTTCGAAGACCTGGTCGATTCGGCACTGGCGCATGCGAAGCGCATTGGTGCCACGGATGCCGGCGCCGAGGCCTCCGAGGGGTGCGGGCTCAGTGTCAGCGTGCGCAAGGGGCAGCTGGAAAGCGTGGAGCGCAACCGCGACAAGTCGCTTGGTGTCTCCGTCTATGTGGGGCACCGGCGCGGCAACGCGAGCACGTCCGACTTCTCACCGGCGGCGGTCGAGCAGACCGTGCGCGCGGCGTTCGACATTGCCCGCTTCACCGCCGAAGACCCGGTGGCCGGCCTGCCGGACGAGGCCGATATCGCCACGGGGCACC
>DAONCJ010000855.1:0-1490 GCA_035401985.1 Burkholderiaceae bacterium
GCGCAAGATCAACATCGACACCGACATTCGCATGGCCATGACCGGCGCGGTGCGCAAGTTCCTGGCCGAGAACCCGGAAAAATTCGACGCCCGCGAGTGGCTCAAGCCCGCGCGCGAAGCCGCCAAGGCGATCTGCAAGCAGCGCTATCTGGAGTTCGGCTGCGAAGGCCAGGGCGCCAAGATCAAGGGTGTCACGCTGGTGGACATGGCCGCACGCTATGCGAAGGGTGAACTCGCGCAGGTCGTGAACTGATCGCGCGATAATCCCGCTGAATGGTTCGAAGCCCGTTGACTGTTCAACGGGCTTTTTTTCCGGCTGTCCCAACCCTGTGCCCGACGATGACTTCCGCCCTCCATACCTCTGCCCTGACCTCCCTGCCCCTGCTGGCACGTGGCAAGGTGCGCGACAACTACGCCGTGGGGGATGACCGCATCCTGATGGTGGCCTCTGACCGTATCAGTGCCTTTGACGTCATCATGGGCCAGCCGATTCCGGGCAAGGGCGAGCTGCTCACGAAAATGGCCCTGTGGTGGTTCGACCGGCTCGGTCCCCAAGGGCTGAACCTGTGCCCGATCCACCTGACCGGCGAGGCGCCCGAAAGCGTGGTGCTGCCGTCGGAGGTGCCGCAGGTGGCGGGCCGCTCGATGCTGGTGCGCCGGCTGAAGCCGATCCTGGTCGAAGCGGTGGTGCGCGGCTACCTCGCCGGCAGCGGCTGGAAGGAGTACCAGGACAGCCAGTCGGTCTGCGGTGTGCCCCTGCCGGCGGGCCTGAAGAACGCCAGCAAGCTGCCGGAGCCGATCTACACACCGGCCGCCAAGGCCGCCGCCGGCGAGCACGACGAGAACATCACGTTCGAACGCACGGTCGAGCTGATCGGCCGCGATCTGGCCACCCGCATCCGCGACATCAGCCTGGCCATCTACAAGGCGGCCGCCGCCATCGCGCTGAAGAAGGGCATCATCATTGCCGACACGAAGTTCGAGTTTGGGCTGGATGCCGATGGCACGCTCACGCTGATGGACGAGGTGCTCACGCCCGATTCGTCGCGCTACTGGCCGGCCGAGAGTTATGTCGAAGGCAGCAACCCGCCGAGCTACGACAAGCAGTTCCTGCGCGACTGGCTGGAGCAGGTGCGCATCAATGGCAAGCCGTGGGACAAGACACCCCCGGCGCCGCACCTGCCCCGTGACGTGATCGAAAACACCGCGGCCAAGTACCAGGAAGCGCTGCAGCGACTCACCGCCTGAGCCGTCGACGCACGGCCGGGGCCGTTCAGTTCAGCATCATGCTGAGCTTGCGCCGGTAGGCGGACACCAGCGCGGCTTGCGGGTCTTCCTGCACGGCACTCTTGCCCGCCAGCTCGATGCCGCCGGCGGTCTTGCCGGGAACCGCATCGCCCGCCTTGGGCCGCGGCGGCGTGAGCAGTTCCAGAATTGCGACAAAGGTTTTGCGCGGGGCCGCCTCGTTCCACAGCTTGTCGCGCATGATG
>DAONCJ010000856.1:0-1487 GCA_035401985.1 Burkholderiaceae bacterium
GCCAGCGCACGTGACGTCTCAGCGGCCGCGCCGCTGGCTCGCGTTTCGCCGGCCAGCCGACGGCTGACGTCGCGGATCGTGAAGCCCAGGATCGGCCGCTGGGCGTGAGCCAGCGCCACGCCCGAGATCTCGACCTCGGAAATCGAGCCGTGTTCGCCGCGAACGACGGTGGCGAAGAGGCGCACCGCACCGCGCTGGCGCAGGTTGTTGATCAGCACATTGAGATCGACACCGGTGCGCCCGAGCCAGCGCTCGAGCGACCGGTGGCGGACCTGCGCCTCCGAGGCCGATTCGGTCAGATCGATGAAGGCCCTGTTGGCACTCAGGATCAGTCCGTCGACGTCAGTCACGACGAACGCATCGGGCGCGCCTTCGATCAGCGGAGCAACCGCACCGTGCGCGCCGCCCTGCACCGATCGGCCTGCCCCTTCGGGCGGTGAGATCCGGACCAGCAGCTGGGCCAGTCTGCCGGCACGCAGGAACGACGCCGACACCTGGAACTCATCGGCATGCGCCGACCGATGCGCCACCAGCACCTCGGACTGGCCGGTGGCCTGGACACGGCTGAACATGGCGGCCAGCCCGGTGCCCTGCTCGGCGTTCGGATCGGACATGAAGCATTCGGTCAGCACGGCGCCCACGCGGACCGCGTCAGCGCCGAGCAGCGCGCTCGCCGCAGCGTTCGCCTCCTCGATCCGGCCGCTGGGCGCATCGAGCACCAGCACCGCCTCGGCGGACGCCTCGAACAGCATGCGGTAGCGTGTTTCCATCTGCCGCATCCGCCGGTAATCCTGCTCCATCGCCTGCTGCGCGCTGACCAGCCGCTGCTGCAGAAGGGCGTTGCTGCGCAGGTCGCGCGCCAGCACCATCGATCGGGGCGCGCCCGTGTCGCTGTCATCGGGCGGCGGCAGGGCGATGACTGAACAGGACAAGGGCAGAGCCGTCCCATCTAAGGCGAGGTGTTCGATGCATCGCCAGGGCGGCGTCGCCCCGTCACGGGCCTCACGCAAGAGGGCCTCGACCTTGGGCCGGCCACCCGCGCCGACGACATCGCCCCAGCGCCTGCCCAGACATCGGCCGAGAGACTCGCGCAGCAGACTGTCACCGACGTCCGCGATCTCGCGGATCACGCATTCATCGTCGACGATGAAGCGGACATCGGCCGACAGAGCCAGAAGCTTGCCCATCAGTTCGGCACTCAGGTCGGCCAATGCAAACGCGGGCGATTCGAACTCTCTCATGCGTCGGGCTTCGGGGAGGCGTGCGGGCCGCGTCCCTTGCATCCAAGAGGGGGGAGGGACAGCGATTATAAAGTCGCGACCGGTCGCCTTGACGGCGCGCTCGTCGGACAAGCGATGTCGCGATCGTCCCGCGACCCTTTCGTCAGCCGCCCGCCCGCTTCGCGCGAAAGCCCTGACGTGCAAGCTCGGCCAGCACCGTGTCGCGATGATCGCCCTGGATCTCGATCACACCGTCCTTGACCGTGC
>DAONCJ010000857.1:0-1441 GCA_035401985.1 Burkholderiaceae bacterium
GGGCAACCCCGGTATCGCGTCCTGAGGGGCGTCGGCATGATCGGTCGCGGGTCGGATCGTCAGGGCAGGGCATGCGACGCTCGCGTGCTCGCGCCCGCGCTCGGCACGAAGACGGTAAGGTCCCTGATGAGCGCGGGTCTGGTGGCGGGCCTCATGATCGGCGCCGGTCCGCTGTCGCCCGCGATTGCTCAGGCTCAGGGCGGCCCCGCCGCATCGCCAGCCAGTTCCGCGGACATGGCGGTGCCTGCTCTGCGGGTGCAGCCGCTCACCCCGAGGGTCTACTTCATCGAGGGTGAGCTCGGTCCGGTCTCGCGGGCCAATCGCGGCTTCAATTCCAACGCCGGATTCGTCGTCACAGCCGACGGAGTCGTGGTGTTCGACGTGCTTGGCACACCGGCATTGGGCCAGGCGATGCTCAAGGCCATCCGCACGGTGACGCCGCTGCCGATCCGCCATGTCGTGATCAGCCATTACCATGCCGATCACTTCTACGGCCTGCAGGCGTTCACGGGCAGCGGCGCGCAGATATGGGCCAGTGCAGCGGTGCGCAGCTACCTCGCCTCCGAGGCGCCGGCGGCACGTCTTGCCGAGCGCCGCGAGTCGCTCGCCCCGTGGGTGGATCAGCAAAGCCGGGTCGTGCCGCCCTCGCGCCTGATCGACGGCGAGACCGGCTTCGAATCCGGCGGAGTCAGATTCCGCCTGCTGCCCGTGGGCCCTGCGCACACGCCCGAAGATCTGATGATGTGGGTCGAGGGCGAGAACGTGCTGTTCGCGGGCGATCTGGTGTTTGCCGGTCGTGTGCCCTTTGTCGGCGATGCGGACACACGATCATGGCTGGCCGCGATCGAACGTCTCGATGCATTGGCCCCGCGGACGATGGTCACCGGTCATGGCCCGGCATCGCGCAATGCCCGGGCCGACCTGACGCTGACCCGGGACTATCTGCGGTTCGTGCGCCAGGCGATGGCCGATGCCGTGCAGGAGATGACGCCCTTCGACGAAGCCTATGCGCGAGTCGACTGGTCGCGCTTCGCAGCGCTGCCGGCCTTCGAGGCGGCCAATCGCCGCAATGCGTACAACACGTATCTGATGATGGAACAGGAAGCGCTGCGCTCGCGCTGAATCGTGTGCAAAAGGCGCGCATTCGCTGCGAACGATTGATGAAAATCAAGGCGCACGGGCGGCGTGAATCGTACAGTGATGTCACACCGTCCTCCTGGTGTTTATGGGTGGGCAACGGATCCCAAAGTCCGTTCCCGCCCTTTTTCTTTTGTGTCCTGGCCCGCGCGTCGGGTGGCGGGGTGCCGACGACACGGCAGCCCGTGCTGCCGTGGTGGTCGGACCGGGAAAGGGATTCAGCCGAGCAGGGCCTTGTACTTGGCCATCAGTTGCTCAGCCGACTCGACATGCTTGCGATCGATCTGGATGCAGTCGGCCGGGC
>DAONCJ010000858.1:0-1427 GCA_035401985.1 Burkholderiaceae bacterium
GGCGGTGCACGCCCTCGTAGGGGCCGTGGGTGTGGATGTCGCGCTTGGCGGTGGCGCCGGCCTGCATCATCTCGGTGTTGCGCTGGCGCACGCGATCCAGCGGTTCACCGGTCAGCACGTGAACATGCCAGGGCTGGCTGTTCATCGACGAGGGGGCGCCCTTGGCGACTTCGATGATCTCTTCGATGACCCGCCGGGGCACCGGCTTGTCCTGATAGCCGCGGATGCTGCGGCGTGTGCGAACCAATGCCTCGAATTCCATTCAGATCTCCCATGTCTGGTGCGTCACGGCAGCGCCGGACAGTCAGCGCCATCGTAACCACCGCAGGCGCAGGGCGGGACCGGGGCTGACAGTGCCTCGGTCCGTTTTGGCGTCCGGCCAGCCCCCGCACCTGTGTGAGCATGCGCTCACTGTCGGGTTGGTGCTCTCTAGTAGCGCGCTTCGATCGCCCGCGGTGGCGCCGGCGGCTCGGCCCGGACCTCGGCGATCGCCCAGCGCAGGTCGTTCAGGTACTGCGCCATCGACTCGATGTGCAGCATCGACATCATCCTGTGCACTGCCCGCGGCCGGCGCAGCAGGCCGGGCTGCCAGCCGCGCTGCGTGTTCGCGTGTCAAGGCTGTGTCTCCCGGATGTGGATCAGGGTGAAGGCGCTCGGCGGCGTGCGGTGGGCCGGCGCCGGCGCCCCGTCAGTCTTTCGCCAGACCGGCGCGCATCAGGGTCGGTTTGATGTCTCTGAAGTAGGTCTCGGCCCAGGCTCGATAGTCGGCTGAACTCTTGTACCAGCGGACCTGGATGAACCGTTCCAGCAGGGCATCGACGGCCGGGTCTTCCATCGCGGACTTGAAGGCGTCGTGCAGTGCGCGCACCACCTCCGGCGCCATGCCCTTGGGGCCGACCAGGCCGTAGGGACTCCAGCCGATCGCGTCGATGCCCCGCTCGCGAAAAGTGGGAGTGTCCTTGAACCGCGAAACGCGCTGCTCGGTGGCCATTGCCAGCACGCGCACCCGGCCGTCTTCGACCAGCGGCGCGTACTGGGTGCCGTCGGTGATGAAATCGATGTGCTTGCCGAGCAGGGCCTGCACCGCATCCGGACCGCCCTTGAAGGGCACATGGGTGAACTTCGCGCCCGTGGCCTTTTCCATGTCGAGCAGGATCAGGTGGCCGGTGCCGCCCTGGCCGGTCGCGCCGCTGGACAGCTTGCCAGGATTGGCCTTGCCGGCCGCGATCAGGTCTTCGATCGTCTTGTACGGCGAGTCGGCATTGACCGCGACCCCGAAGGTGAAGTTGGACAGCCCGATGATGTAGGTGAAGTCCTTGATCGGGTCGTACGGCGTCTTCTGGTAGTACGGATAGCGCAGGCTGTTGACCGTCATCGCCGCCAGCAGGTGCCCGTCGGGCGGCGCGTTCTGGATCAGCGTGGGGGCC
>DAONCJ010000859.1:0-1420 GCA_035401985.1 Burkholderiaceae bacterium
GTGACGATCATGGCCAGCACCCGCTGCGAGATGAAGTCGGGGCTGTCGCGCAGCACGCTGACGCGGGCGCCGTCGGCGGCGAACAGGCCGTGTGCTCGATCGCGCCAGGCCGCTTCGGTGGCCGGCGTGGTCATGATCACCCGCCGCTTGCAGGCGCGCAGACCGAAGGGCATCAGGGTGTCCAGCGCGACGACCCGGCGGGCATCCAGACCGCGCGACGCTTCGGTGGCATCGATGCCCATCGGAGTGACGATGATCAGTGAATCCGGCGAAGGCTGGGATCCGTTGTCGATGGTGGCGCCGAGCCCTTCCATCAGGCTGCGCACCGCGGCCTGGTGCTCGCCGCGCGCAACCCAGGTGCGCACGCCGCCCGGCACCGCCGGCGGCGCGCCCTCCTCGAGCGAGGGGTCGGGCACGACATTGCCGCCGCTGTATCGATAGAAGCCTTCGCCCACCTTGCGTCCGAGCAGCCCCGCGGCCAGCCGCTGCGTTCCGATCACCGACGGCTTGTAGCGCGCTTCCTCGTAGTACTGGTGATAGATCGATTCCATCACCGGATGCGACACATCGAGTCCCGTCAGGTCGAGCAGCTCGAAGGGGCCGAGCTTGAATCCCTGGCCGCCGATCTGGACGTGTTCGCGCAGGATCCGGTCGATGTCGGCATAGCTGGTGACGCCTTCGCCGAGGGCTTTGAGCGACTCGGGGCCGAAGGCGCGCCCGGCATGGTTGACGATGAAGCCGGGCGTGTCCTGGCAGATGACCGGCGTGTGACCGGCGCCGCGGGCCAGATCGCTCAGGCGCGTGAGAACCGACGGATCGGTGCGCGGGCCGCCGACGACCTCGACGATGCGCATCAGCGGGACCGGGTTGAAGAAGTGATAGCCGCCGACCCGCTGCGGATGCCGGCATGCGGCGGCGATGGCCGTGACCGACAGTGACGAGGTGTTGGTGACGATCACCGCATCGGGCCGCAGCACGTCTTCCAGCGCCTTGAACAGCGTCTGCTTGATGTCCAGGCGTTCGATGATCGCTTCGACGACCAGCTCACAGTCGGCGAGCGCGGCAAGGGTTTCGCCACAGGAAACGCGGGCCAGCGTTTGTGCGGCCGCATCGGCCTCGACCTTGCCCTTTTCGACCAGTTTGGCGAACGTGTCCTTCAGGTGCCCGAGGGCCGCCTGCATGGCAGCGGGTTGCGTGTCGTGCAGCACGACGCTGGCACCCGCCTGGGCGAACAGTTGCACGATGCCGCGACCCATCGCGCCAGCGCCGACAACACCGATTTTCGAGAAGGCAAGACTCATGTGAAAGTGTCTCCGGTACACAGTGAATTTCGTGCCGATTGTAATTGACCGGCCTGTGGCGGCCGCGGGCCCGACCCTTTCACGTAAAGTCCCGCAGCCTCCGGGGAAACCGGATTCTG
>DAONCJ010000860.1:0-1414 GCA_035401985.1 Burkholderiaceae bacterium
CACTGCTGCGCTGGCTGGCCACCTTGCATTCGGAAGGTCCCTCACACCGGCTCGCCCGCGCAGTGTCGGCACGCCATGCCGGTCTGTGCGCGCCCACCGCCTTTGCGCTCTGCGGTCATGCCCAGGGCTTGCCTCCGGCTGCCACGCGCTTTGCCTGGGGCTTTTCCTGGCTCGAGAACCAGGTGCAGGCGGCGGTGAAGATCGTGCCGCTCGGACAAACCGCCGGCCAGCGCCTGCTGATGAACCTGCGCGAGCGTCTGGCCGACGTGCCCGATGCGCAGGCCTGGAGTTTTTCGCCGCTGGCCAGCGTGATGGCGATGCGCCACGAGCGCCAGTACACCCGCCTGTTTCGTTCCTGAAGGATGCTCATGCGTACCAAGAAGCTGCCCGCGCTGCGCGTGGGCATCGGTGGCCCGGTCGGTTCGGGCAAGACCACCCTGGTCGAAATGCTGTGCAAGGCGATGCGCGAGCGCTATGACCTGGTTGTCGTCACCAATGACATCTACACGAAGGAAGACCAGCGCCTGCTGACGGTGGCCGGTGCGCTCGAGCCCGAGCGCATCATGGGCGTCGAAACGGGAGGCTGTCCGCACACCGCGATCCGCGAGGACGCCTCGATCAACCTGGAGGCGGTCGACCGGATGCTGACGCAGTTTCCCGATGCCGATGTGGTGTTCATCGAGTCGGGCGGTGACAACCTGGCGGCCACCTTCAGCCCCGAGCTGTCCGACCTCACGATCTACGTGATCGACGTCGCCGGCGGCGAGAAAATCCCGCGCAAGGGCGGTCCGGGCATCACCCGCTCGGACCTGCTGGTCATCAACAAGACCGACCTTGCGCCCCACGTCGGCGCATCGCTCGAGGTGATGGGCCGCGACGCGAAGGCACAGCGCGGCGAGCGTCCGTTCGTGTTCACGAATCTCAAGACCCGCGAGGGACTGCAGGCAGTGATCGGCTTCATTCAGGAGCGCGGGCTGTTCGAGAAGGCGGCATAAGCCGGGGCGGGGCCCGGACCTTCCGCTGCTGCGCCCGCAGGCTCGGCCTCGCGGATCTGCCGGGTGACCTCCGCAAGAACAGCGGGCGCCCGACACAACTCCATGTGCCCCATCGCATCCCAGACCCGCACGGCCATGCCGGGCAGCCATTGCTCGGTCTGCGGGAACACGATCTGATCCTGACGTGCGATCGACGCATGAATGCGCGAGCGCAATGACGGCGTTTCACCGTCCGCCAGCGCGGCCAGCCATTCGCTGCCATAGGCCATTTCGCGCGAGTTGGTCAGGCGCGGCGCCGGGTCGATCAGCGTGCCCCGGTGCGGCGTGCCCAGCGAAATCGCCACAGTGACGTTGGCCAGCCGCTGCGGATATGCCCGCAGCCACGCCCGGGTGGCGAGTCCGCCCATGCTGTGGCCGAT
>DAONCJ010000861.1:0-1406 GCA_035401985.1 Burkholderiaceae bacterium
AGATGAAGGAAATCGGTGGCGTGGAAGTCGAAGGCCGGATCGCGGCTGATGTCGACCGTGCGGTGCGCCCCGAACTCGAGCGGTCGCGTGATGAAGGCCGTGCGCATGCCGGTGGCGGCTGCCGCGCGCAGGTCTTCCTTGTGCGCGGCGACCAGCATCGTCTGGCCGGGCGGGACATCGAACACCTGGCCGACCCCCAGATAGGTTTCGGGGTCGGGCTTGTAGTGATGGAAGACCTCTGCCGACAGGATCAGATCCCAGGGCAGGCCGGCCCGCTTGGCCATGTTCGCCAGCAGGCTCAGGTTGCCATTGGACAGCGTGCAGATCGTGTACCGGCTCTTCAGGCGCTTCAGGCCCTCGACGGTGTCCGGCCAGGGATCCAGCCGGTGCCAGACCTTGTTCAGATGGGCGATCGCCTCGGGCGACAGCCCCGTCACATTGAACTTGGCCAGCACGTCGCCAAGGATCATGCGGTGCAGATCGTCGATCTTGGTCCACCCGAGTTCGCCCTTGCGCACCCGGTCCATCGCCGGGACATAGCCTTTGCGCCAGGCCGAGGCGAAGGCATGGCCGTCCAGGCCCAGGCCCATCGCGTTGACCTCGCGTGCGATCGAACCGTGCCAGTCGACG
Source organism: Burkholderiaceae bacterium (assembly GCA_035401985.1). Lineage (GTDB taxonomy): Bacteria > Pseudomonadota > Gammaproteobacteria > Burkholderiales > Burkholderiaceae_E > Quisquiliibacterium. The sequence goes on from DAONCJ010000861.1 coordinate 631, forward strand.
ACGGTGCCGAAGACATCGAAGGCCAGTACCTTGATGTCCGATGTGTTCAGAGTCATGAGAGTTCCGCCAGGCTATTCGGGCTTGATGTTGGCGCGCTTGATCACGGCTTTCCAGCTGTCGTGTTCGTCCTTGAAGGTGCGCGCAAATTGTTCCGGGGTGCCGCCAGCCGCTTCAGCGCCGGCACGGTCCAGGCGTTCGATCACATCGGGTGACCGGGTGGCCGCATTGAGCTCGCGGTTCAGGCGGGCGACGATGTCGGGCGGGGTGCCGGCCGGAGCGAACATGCCGAACCAGTTGCTGAATTCCATGCCGGGAATGCCTGACTCCGTGAAGGTCGGGACTGCTGGCAGCGAGCCCGACCGCTTGGCGCCACTGACGGCGAGCGGGCGCACCTTGCCGGCGCTGATGTGCGGTTGCGCCGAGACGATGCTGTCCATCAGGAAGGCGATCTGGCCTGCCGCGAGATCGGTGATCACCAGTCCGGTGCCCCGATACGGAATGTGGACGACGAACAGCCCGCCGGCACGCCACTTGAACATCTCCGCCGACAGGTGCGGATAGGTGCCGATGCCCGATGAGCCGAAGTTGTAGCGGCCCGGATTTTTGCGCAGCAGTGCGACCAGCTCCTGCACGGTGCGGGCGGGCGAGCCGGCGCCGACCAGCAGCACGCTGGGCGCATTGGCGATGTGGGCCAGCGGCGCGAAGTCGCGGAAGGCGTCGTACGGCATCTTGGGATTGAGCGCCGGGCCGATCGAGTGCGTCGAACTGGTGGCCAT
>DAONCJ010000862.1:0-1367 GCA_035401985.1 Burkholderiaceae bacterium
AACGCCATAGGGGATGACCGGCACAGCGTGTTCGGCGCACAGGCGGACGACGCCGGCCACCTCGTCGCTGCTGGTGGCCATGACCACACCGTCGGGCAACTGGGGTTCGTGGACCGATTCATCGCGGCCATGCTGCAGGCAGGTCGATGCGCCACAGGAAAAGCGCACGCCGAAGCGCTCGGCGAGGGAGCGGCGGAGTGATTCCGGCAGTCCCGGTGGGGTCGGGTGGTCAGTCATGGGGGAAGGAAGCGCGTGGCATGGTCGAGGTCGCCCTGGGTGCGGCCATCGTACAACGCGTTGACGAATTTGCGCCAGACAAGATCGGGCTCGCCGATCTGGAAGCCGCTGCAGTAGTTGTTCTCGAAGGTGGTTTCCTGCACGCAGCGCACCTGGAGTGACGAGGTTTCCTGGCGGCCGACCTGGATCACCGCCGTCAGCCAGACATCCAGACTGACCGGCTCCCGGGTGCGGGCGCGGAAACCATAGCGCGAGACCTCGCTGATTTCGATGCTGACTGCGGTGCCGGAGCCATCCGGTGTTGCCAGCCGCCCCGGGCACTTGACCGAGAAACGCCGATGCTGGCGTATCTTCACTTCGCCGGCGGGTTGCGGCAGCGGCGGCAGCACATTCCTGTATTCCGGCAGATCGTAGATCGTGTGCAGCAGGCCCTTCTTGCGCTCGCTCAGGCGGCTGAAGACAGCGGTACGCTGGTTGAAGAAGTAGTCGATCAGCTCGGGCGTCATGACCGGATCGTTGGTCGTGTAGAAGCGCCGGTGGGGCATTTCGATATTGGGCAGCCGCATCGCCACGAAATAATGATGCAGGTTGCGGCGCAGAGGGCGGCCGCTGTAGTGCTTGCGGAAGATTTCAGGGGCGTGCTTGAGATCCAGGGTGGCGCCTATGGCCGGGGCGCCGTTGACGAAATCGTAGCTGGCGACGATCGTGCCCGAGAGGCGACGGAAAAAGAGTAGGGACTCGTAGGTCTCGATATGCCGCGGGTTGAGCGCGACGACCAGGTGCCGGGTGTCGAAGAAGGTGGTGCAGTACTCATACAGGAACTTCATCAGCGGCAGCAGGACCATGCCGCCGCGCCGCTGGAAATCCGGATGGATCGCCAGGGCCGAGGCTTCGGCGATATTGCCGCGCCTGCCGCGGATGCTGGTCAGGTCGAAAATCCGTTGCAGGGGAAAGCCGATGGCGCTTTCGCGGATCAGCGACAGCGTTCCGACGACCTTGCCGTCGTACTTGGCGCAGAGTGTGGTGGTGGTCGGCAGGGCGTGGTAGATCGTCACCCGCAGACGCGAAGGGTCAGGTTCCATGAAGCCGCGCTGGACGTAGGTGTCGTGCAGCAGGCGGAAACAGGCCTC
>DAONCJ010000863.1:0-1362 GCA_035401985.1 Burkholderiaceae bacterium
ATGCCGTGCTGGCGCTCGGGGCATGAGCCGGCAAGGGCTCTGAACTGCCGCCAAGCCAGGAGATCGCCGTGCAGCCCGCCGCCGACTGGACGATCGATCAGGCCTGGACGCGATACACCCCTGACGAGCACGCGGTCTGGCGGCATCTGTACGATCGCCAGTCGCGGTTGCTGGCAGGGCGCGCCTGCGACGAATACCTGGCCGGCCTGCAGGCACTGCCGATCGGCCCCGACGCGATCCCGGACTTCGAACGTCTGAGCAAAGTCCTGAACCGTCAGACCGGCTGGCGCGTCGTCGCGGTGCCGGGTCTGCTGCCGGACGAGGTGTTCTTCGACCATCTGGCGAACCGCCGATTCCCGGCCGGGCGATTCATCCGCGGCGCCGATCAGCTCGACTACCTGCAGGAGCCCGACGTCTTCCATGACGTGTTCGGCCATGTGCCCATGCTGATGAACCGCACGATGGCCGATTTCGTGCAGGGCTATGGCGTGGGCGGCCTGCGGGCCCGCTCGCTGGGCGTGCTGCCACAGCTCGCGCGCGTCTATTGGCATACCGTGGAGTTCGGCCTGGTGCGACAGGGGCAGGACCTGCGCATCCTGGGGGCCGGCATCTTGTCGTCGAGCGCCGAGGCGCGCTTCGCGCTGGACGATGCCCGACCCCATCGCCTGTGCTTCGACCTGGCGCGGGTGATGCGCACCCGGTACCGGATCGACGACTTGCAGCCCGCCTATTTCGTGCTCGACAGCCTGGAGCAGCTGCTCGAACTGGCGCGGACCGACTTTGCGCCGCTGTACCAGCAGATCGCCGGACTGCCGGCGATCGAACCCGGCGCGCTGGTCGCCGGCGACCGGGTCATGTCGCGGGGCGCCGGCGGCTGGCACATCGGCCGGTCCTCGGCCGGGCAGCCAGCGCCTGCCGGTGCCGGACACACCGACGGCACCGGATGATCACTTCTTCTTGCTGCGGTCGGGCACCACGGTGGTGATCGTGGGCGTGACGATACCGGGCGATATCGGCTTGCTGGTCGACTGGTCCTTCTTCGGCTTTTTCTGTTCCTTGCCGCGCTGCTGACCCTTGGGCATGCTGATCTCCTTTGACCGGTTAGGTTGTCGAGCGAATTGCCATCCGACATGTTAACCGCAAGCGCAGCGCATCCCGCGGCTCCCACGGGCGCGAATCGGCCAGGAATCGGCCGACCACGCGCCTGGTTCAGCCCGGCACCGCCGCCAGCCGGAAGGCGCCGACCGAGTCGACCAATGCACGGGCCTGCGTGGCCAGGGACTCGGCCGCAGCGGCGGACTCTTCGACTAGCGCGGCCATGCCCTTCGTCACCTGATCCATCTGGCGCACAGCCTGGTTGAT
>DAONCJ010000864.1:0-1356 GCA_035401985.1 Burkholderiaceae bacterium
GGTGTTGCTGCTCGACGGGGCGAGGCGGGCCACTTCGAGGACTTCACGGATCGTCGATTCGGGGACCGGATCGGGTCGGAAACCGCGGACCGAATATCGCTGGCTGATGGCTTGGGTGACGTTCATGGCGCGATGATCGCACTCCGCTACACTGCTCACCAAATCGCTCTCTGAAACCTTCGAAGGCAGACCCCATGAAATTCAAACCCCTCGGTCGCAGCGGTGTGCAGGTGTCCGAACTGTGCTTCGGCACGATGTCCTTTGGCGGCGATGCGGACGAAGCCATGTCGGCGGCCATGTATCAGGCCTGTCGCGACGCCGGGATCAATTTTTTCGACTGCGCCGACCAGTACAACGGCGGGCGTTCCGAGCAGATTCTCGGGCGGCTGATGCAGGGCCATCGCGACGACCTGGTGATCACCACCAAGTGCTTCAACCCGGTCAGCGATGACATCAACGCACGCGGCACCTCGCGCCGCCACGTGGTGCGGGCGCTCGAGGCGAGCCTGAAGCGCCTGGGCACCGACCGCGTCGATGTGCTCTTCTTGCACCAGTTCGACCGCCGCACGCCCATCGAGGAGCAGATGCGGGCGCTCGAAGACGTGGTGCGTGCCGGCAAGGTGCTGTATCCGGCGGTCAGCAACTATGCCGCCTGGCAGGTGCAGCAGGCACTCGGTGTTCAGCAGCAGCACGGATGGGCGCGGCTGCAGGTCATCCAGCCGATGTACAACCTGGTCAAGCGCCAGGCCGAGGTCGAGATTCTTCCGATGGCACTGGCCAATGGCGTCGGGGTCATTCCGTACAGCCCCGGCGCGGCCGGTCTGCTGTCCGGAAAATATTCGGGGCAGGCCAGCGGCCGCCTGAAGACCAACAAGATGTACGAGGCGCGCTACGGCGAAGAGTGGGTGTTCGATGTGGCCGGCAAGTTCGTCGCGTTCTGCCAGGCGCGCAACCTGAACCCGGTGGCCACTGCGGTCGCCTGGGTCGGCGCCCATCCCGCGGTCACGGCGCCGATCATCGGCGCGCGCAACCTGGATCAGCTGCGCGATTCGCTGGCCTCGGTGCACATCGAGATGCCGGCCGCACTGCGCGCCGAGATCGGCGACCTGTCGCGTACGCCGCCCCCGGCCACGGATCGGCTGGAAGAGATCAAGCCGCCCCGCGCATGAACGGCCATCCGGCGCGCGCAGGCGCACAGCCCCTGCGCGTCTGACCGGATCAGCCGTGCAGCGCCCGCCAGACCCGCTCGGAGGTCAGCGGCATCTCGAGATGCTGGATGCCGCGCGGGCGCAGTGCATCGAGCACCGCATTGACGACAGTGGGCGTGCCGCCCACGGTGCCGAGCTCGCCGACCCC
>DAONCJ010000865.1:0-1353 GCA_035401985.1 Burkholderiaceae bacterium
GTAAGCAGCCTGCAGGGTCGCTTCCCAGCGCGCCCGCAGCGCCATGGGCATCGGCGGCACGCCGTCTGCTTCGCCGTCGAGCATGTCGAGCTTATGCACGAACTCGTGAATCACCACATTCGCGCCACTGTCTTCGCGATCCGGGGCGATGTCCTCCCAGGACAGCACGATCGGGCCGCCCGACATCGCCTCGCCGGCCAGCCAATCCTGGGTTTCGTGCACCACGCCGGCCTCGTCGGTGTTGCGCCGGGGGACCTTGAATTGCGCCGGGTACACCACGATCTCGACAAAGTCGCTGTAGCCTGCGAGCCCGAGAGCGAGCACGGGCAGGCAGGCCTGCACCGCGATCGCGGCACTGACCAGCGGGGTGACTTCGAAGCCGCGGGCGCCGGTGATGGTTTTTTCGGTCAGGAACTGTTCGCTCAGCCCACGCAGTCGGGTGCGGGCCGATTCGGGCAGGGTGGCGATGAGCGGCAGTGCTGCCGTCGCGCGGACCCAATCGTGATCGTTGATCTGCTCGGCGGCGGGAGCGCGCTTGAACCAGCGCAGCGGCATCGTGCGGGATTCCTGTAATGTCAGTGCATACGAGTCTATCGCCAACCTGAATCTGGCCCGTGGATACCCCGAACATCGATACACCCGTCTCGCCGGTGACTGAGGCACTGCACCTGCTCGAGGAGCGCTGTCCCGGCCAGATCGGCCGCAGCGGCGAAGGTGTGCTGGCCCATGCCGAGGGCACGCTCACCATCCTGCGCGAAGTGCTGGCCGACGAGCCCACCTGCGTCGCGGCAGCCCTGTTTGGCGCCGACCAGGCGATCACTCTGGATTCGGTCCGCCAGCGTTTCGGCGACGAGGTCGCGACGCTGGTCGACGGCATGCGTCAGGCCCTGAAGCTGCGCGAACTGCACCGTCCGAGCACCCGCGGGGCCGGGCGCAGCGGCGACGGCGAGCAGCTCGAGACGCTGCGCCGGATGCTGCTGGCCATGGCACTGGATATCCGGGTGGTGATCCTGCGCCTTTCCTCGCGTCTGCAGACGCTTCGCTGGTACGCGCAGAGCAAGACCGAGCCGTCGCCCACGCTGTGCGAGGAAACCCTCGATGTGCTGGTGCCGCTGGCCAACCGGCTGGGCCTGTGGCAGCTCAAGTGGGAGCTCGAAGACCTGGCCTTCCGGTTCATGGCCGGTGACACCTACCGTTCTCTGGCGCGCCAGCTCGAAGAGAAGCGGCGCGAGCGCGAGGAATTCGTCGCCAGCGTGACCGCCATGCTGCGCGAGCTGCTGAGCTCCGCCGGGGTCCGGGCAGAAGTCAGCGGGAGACCCAAGCACATCTACAGCATCTGGAACAAGATGCGCA
>DAONCJ010000866.1:0-1335 GCA_035401985.1 Burkholderiaceae bacterium
CACGAACTCGGTTCCGATGGCGCCGGTGGCGCCGACCTTGTTCTCGACCAGCACCGGCCGCTGCATCGTCGCGCTGAGCAAAGGCGCGATCACACGGGACGCTATGTCCGTCGGCCCACCCGTGGCGAACGGCACGATAAGGCGCAAGGGAACCCCCTGCTGCGCGAACGCGGCCGGGGCCGTCGACAGAACAAACATCGGGGCAAGCAGCCCGGCCATCCAGCGGCGGATCATCGTGAACTCCTGTATCGGCTGAAGCATTCGGCTGCCCGAAGGTTAACCGGTTCGCCGCTGCCCTGCGCAGAGCGCTCAGCCCAGCTTCACCGGCACGAAAATGCGCTCACCCTGGCGCTCGACGAGCAGGGCGACGCTGGCCGGGCGCGACTGCAGGATGCCCCGCACCTGGTCGACCGACTGGACCGGCTGTCCGTTGATCGAGAGCAGCACGTCGCCCGCAACTATCCCCGCACGGGCAGCCGGTCCCGTGACCGCCTCGATCACCATCCCGCGCTCAGGCCCAGTCGGACGGCGCTCACCGGCAGCCGGCTCGCGCAAGGCCAGACCGAGCTGCGCGGAGGAGGCCGCCCCGCCGGTGTCCGCCGCCAGGCGGACCGGGGACTCGGCGCCGCCCAGCCGGACCTCCACGTCGCGCCAGGCACGATCGCGCCAGACCTTCAAGCGGATCTTGTCTCCTGGGGCCGACATGCCGATCACGCTGGACAACGCGCCCGAGTGCACCACCGGGTCGCCGTTGATCGCGGTGACCACATCGCCTGACCGCAGACCGGCCGTCGCAGCCGCGCTGCGGGGCTCGACGCCGGCGATCAGTGCGCCATCGGGAGCCGCCAGCCCGAAGGACTGCGCCAGCGTCTGATTGAGGTCCTGGATCGACACGCCCAGGCGGGCATGAGCCATCTTGCCGGTGGCGACAATCTGGTCCTTCACCTTCAGCGCGACATCGATCGGAATGGCAAAGCTCAGACCCTGGAAGCCCCCCGATCGGGAATAGATCTGCGCATTGATGCCGACCACCGCACCGCTGCCATCGAACAGCGGCCCGCCCGAGTTGCCGGGGTTAATCGCGGCGTCGGTCTGGATGAATGGCACGACGCTGTCGCCCGGCAGCGATCGCCCCTTGGCACTGACGATACCCTGGGTTGCACTCTGCTCCAGTCCGTACGGGGCACCGATCGCGAGCACAGGATCGCCCACCTCGAGCTCGCGCGGATCGCCCAGCCGCACGAACGGAAGGTGCTGCGCATCGATGCGCAGCACTGCGATGTCGGTGACCGGGTCGGTTCCCAGCACCCGCGCCGTGAACTCGCGCCGGTCGCT
>DAONCJ010000867.1:0-1313 GCA_035401985.1 Burkholderiaceae bacterium
GAATAACGTGTGAGTCCCGGGCGGTCAGCCGATCGCCTTCAGGCGGCCCACGATGCCGTCTTCCTCGCCGGGCGCGAAGAAGAACGGGTACAGCGACCGGGCCTCGGCATACTTGTCCTTGTGCCCGCCATAGATTTCGATCTGCTCGTGGGCGTGCCGTAGCCGCAGCCACAGCAGCACGGCCGGCGCGCCGCCCACCCGGGGGCAACTGCGCTCGGGCCCGAGCTGGCGGAAGCCCAGCATGCGCTGATAGAAGCGCACATGACGGGGATTGACCTCGATCAGCAGGTCGGTGCACTGCTGCATCCGGCGGGCATACATGTAGGCGATGTGGAACATCATCGCGAGCAGTTCCTTGGACTGCTGATCGCGGTCGACGGCGAGCTTGGTGAATTCGCAGATCACCGCCCCTTCGTCCCGCAGCGCGTCGACCTCGGTCTTGTAGAGATCGTCGACCACCAGGCCGTCTGGACTGTCGAAACCGATGCTGATCGTAGCCAGCGCGCGTTCTGCATCCGAGGCGACCAGCGTCACGCGGTTGGGTGCCGCCTTCGGGCCCGAGGCGGCGTAGCCGCGCCAGCTGTACATCTTGTGGATCAGATAGCTCGCGTCGCTGCGCGCGCCTTCTTCATTGGCAAGGCGGATCTTGAATCGGACGGGAGCGTTCGCGACCGTCCTCTGTGTCGGAAGGCCTAGCAGGGTCGGTTCCTCAGGCCGGTTGAGCACCAGATCCTCGGCCTTCCGCTGCGGCAAGGCCGGCAGCGGAAGGCCGATGGTTGCTTCACCGACTGGAGCCAGCCCGGCGGCAATCGTGCCTTGCGCCTGCGCAGAAGGCAGGTCCATACCTGTGGAGGGGCGCCAGGGTGCCGGCCTCAGGTAGGTCGGCATCTCGGCATGGAGATCTCCGTCTTCGCCCGACACGTTGACGATGGTGTCAGGTGCCAACAGGTCGTTGCCTGGCGCCTTGAGTGCGGCTGCGGTCACGTGTTGCTGCCTTTGGATGTGTGAGCGATTGCCTTGTATTACGGCGCATTTGTACCGGTTTTCAGTGCCTGACCCGGCGGGTGGATTGATGGGCCGACAAATGGCTGATCGACCCCCCGGGGCGTCAGTCGAGCTTCTTCATGTAGTCCTTCGAGAACATGCGGTCTGGCAGGTCCACCGCCTTCAGTCCGCTGTACTCGAGGACCGATTCCTCGTCCTTCTTCAGCGCATCGGTCATCACCAGGCGAGTCGGGCGGACGCGCCCGCCGAGTGCCGCGAACTGCTCGTAGCGGCAGGTCTTCATCAGCTTTCCGGACAGCGAGTGGATT
>DAONCJ010000868.1:0-1311 GCA_035401985.1 Burkholderiaceae bacterium
ACCCCTTGTGGATGTTCACGGTCAGCACGCGCAAGGTCGTCACGGTCGAGGGAGCCGGCATGGGTGCATCGTCCCCGCCTGCAGGACGCGCCGCGATCAGTCAGGGCCGGGCCGCAATGTAGGACGACCTGCGCTGCGGTCCTGGCCGCAGGTGCGCGCAAGCAGCTCAGGAAATAACCCGCATGGCAGTGTCGAGGCATACTGGATCTCCGCATGAAACCCCTGCAAGGAGAGCCGAAATGCCGGCACGAAACACTGTCTGCCTGTGGTTCAACGGCGCCGCCGAAGAGGCCGCCCGGTTCTATGCCCGGACTTTTCCAGACAGCCGCGTGGACGCGGTCCACCGGGCCCCGGGCGACTATCCGTCCGGCAAGGAGGGCGATGTGCTGACGGTGGAATTCACCGTGATGGGCATCCCCTGTCTCGGGCTGAACGGCGGACCGGCGTTCACCCACAGCGAGGCGTTCTCGTTCCAGGTCAGGACCGAAGACCAGGCGGAAACCGACCGCCTGTGGAATGCAATTGTCGGCAACGGCGGGGCGGAGAGCCAGTGCGGCTGGTGCAGGGACAAGTGGGGGCTGTCGTGGCAGATCACGCCGGGCGTGCTGATCGACGCCATTGCTGACCCCGATCCGGCAGTCGCGAAGCGCTCGTTCGAGGCGATGATGACCATGGGGAAGATCGACATCGCGGCCATCGAGGCGGCGCGCAGAGGCTGAGTCCAGGCTGCCGCCAATACGCAAGGAGCGTGACCATGAGCTACATCGATGGATTCGTGATCGCGGTGCCCGCCGCGAACAAGGAAGCCTTCATCGCGCATGCGGGTCTTGTCGACCCGTTGTTCATCGAGCACGGCGCCCGGCGCGTCGTTGAATGCTGGGGCGCCAATGTACCGACGGGGAAAACCACCGACTTCCAGCGCGCGGTCCAGGCCACCGCCGATGAGATCGTGGCGTTCTCATGGATCGAGTGGCCCGACAAGGCCCGTCGCGACGCCGTGATGCACCGGATGGATGAACTTGGCCGCACCGATGAGCGCTTCGACCCGGTCAAGCACCCGATGCCCTTCGACGGGAGACGGATGATCTTTGGCGGGTTCGAGACGATCGTGGATCGGGGCGCCGCCGGTGATCAAGGCTATGTCGAGGGACTCGTCGTCCCGGTGCCTGACACCAGCCGCGAGGCCTATCGCCAACTGGCCGAGGATCTGTGGCCGACGTTCAAGGATCTCGGCGCGCTGCGCCTGGTCGAAGCCTGGGGCGACGACGTACCGGTCGGTAAGGTCACCGACTTCCGTCGAGCGGTGAAGGC
>DAONCJ010000869.1:0-1305 GCA_035401985.1 Burkholderiaceae bacterium
AGCGCGAGCGGCACCGGTGAAAGGCAGGCACCCGTGATTGCGAGCCTCGAAGGGCTGCGTGAGCTGGGCTCCTCGACGATGACGCCCGAAGGGGTCAAGGCCTACACCGGCCCCGAGAACCCGATCCACTTCGATCCCGAGGTGGCGCGGGCCAAGGGTTTTCGCGCGCCGATCGTCGGGGGCGGCCAGTGCGTGCGCTTCCTGACCGCAGCCATCTGGCGGCGGTTCGCGCCGCGCACGCTGGACCTCGAAATCTTCTTCTGGCGGCCGGTGTTCTGGGACGACACCGTCACCGTGATGGCCGACGAGCAGGACGGTCGGTGGAAGGCCGTCTGCCTGGTGGCCAACGGCAAGGTGACGACCGAGGCGCGAATCACCGATCTGACGGCCTGAGGCCGCTTACCAATCTGTCCGACCGCCACAAGGCCATGCCGACATGAGCAGCTATCAGCACATCCGCTACGCGCAGCAGGGCTACCAGTTCATCGTCTATGAGGTGGCCGACCGGATTGCGCGAATCACGCTGAACCGCCCCGAGCAGGTCAATGTGCAGAGCACCGCGATGCTCGAGGAACTCGACCACGCCATCGACGCCGCCGCCACGGACACAAAGGTGCGGGTCATCTGCCTGTTCGGCGCGGGCAGGCATTTTTCGGCGGGCCATGACCTCGGATCGGCAGAAGAAACGGCCCACCGCGAGAAGCATCCGCCCGAGGACGGCACGCGCGGCGTGTTCGAGCGCAACTGGCGCCTGTACGTCGACATGCATCTGCGCTGGCGCAATGTGCCCAAGCCGATGATCTGCGCGGTGCAGGGCTACTGCATCTATGGCGGCTGGATGGTGGCCTCGACGGCCGACTTCATCTTCGCGGCTGAGGACGCTCTGTTCCTGGGCTCCGCCTTTCAGTACTTCTCGATCCCGTACGACATCCATCACCGGATGGCCAAGGAGCTGCTGTTCCAGAGCCGCTTCATCAACGCACGGCAGGCGAAGGAACTCGGGCTGGTCAATCGCGTGATCGCGCCCGATCGGCTGGTGGCCGAAACGCTGGAGTACGCGGCCGATGTGGCCAGCAATGATCCGTTCGATCTGCGCGCCACCAAGCTGGCGATCAATCAGGCGCTCGACGCGCAGGGCTTCACCGCGCACATCCACAACGCGCACAGCACCTACATCGTTCGCCGATTGGGCGCCGCGGACCCCGGGTATGTGCTGCCCAAGCCGGCCAGCGGCAAGCGCCAGCCGATGGTGCAGGTGGCGCTGGAGCGGTATCAGCGGGACCAGCAGCGGGTGCAAGGAGCCGG
>DAONCJ010000870.1:0-1302 GCA_035401985.1 Burkholderiaceae bacterium
AACTACACGGTGGAGGAGATCGCCAACCTGTTTGGCGTGCACAAGAACTCAGTGCGGAACTGGGTCAAGGGCGGCCTGCCGATCAGCGACGACCGGCGCCCGATGCTGATCCTGGGTCGCGACCTGGTGGCGTTCCTGCACGCCAGGCGGGTGAAGAACAAGCGCCCTTGCCAGCCCGGTGAAATCTATTGCATGCGCTGCCGCGCAGCCCAGCGGCCGGCCGGCGACATGGCCGAGTACCAAGCCATCACCAGCACCTCGGGGAACCTGATCGGCATCTGCCCGTGTTGCGAATCCATGATGTACCGGCGGGTCAATCGGGCCAAGCTGGTGCAGGTTGGCGCGAATCTGGACATCACGATGCCGCAGGCCCCGCCACACATAGACGAGAGCCCCCAGCCCTGCGTAAACAGTGACTTGAAATAGGAGGCAGCAGACCATGACGACACACAACGCCAACAATGAGCGGATCAAGCGCCAGTACTTCGCCTATCTGAAGGAGGCAAAACGCCACAGCGAGCCGACGGTGGACGCCGTCGCAAAGGCATTGGACCGCTTCGAGAACGACACGAAACACCGGGATTTCAAGTCGTTCCACTTCGAGCAAGCGATTGCCTTCAAGCGCCGACTGACCGAACAGAAGAACCAGCAGACCGGCGAGAAGCTGAGCAAGGCGACCCTGCATTCGACGCTGGCGGCGGTCAAAGCCTTCTTCCACTGGCTGGCCGGGCAGCCGGGCTACAAGTCGCGGCTTCAGTATTCAGACGCCGACTATTTCAACCTGTCGGAAAAGGACGTGCGGGTGGCCACGGCGAGGCGGGAACAGGTCGGCCCGACCCTGGAGCAGGCCAGGCATGTCATCGCCCTGATGCCAGGCCAGAGCGAGATCCAACGTCGGGATCGTGCCCTGATCGCCTTCACGCTGCTCACCGGCGCGCGGGACAGCGCGATTGCATCGATGAAGCTGAAGCACGTCAACCTCATCGTGGGCTGCGTGGATCAGGATGCACGGGAGGTCAAGACGAAGTTCAGCAAGACCTTCACCACCTACTTCTTCCCGGTCGGCGATGACATCCGCCAGATCGTGGCGGACTGGGTGGCGTTTCTGCGGGAGCAGATGCTGTGGGGCAATGACGACCCGCTGTTTCCGGCGACGCGCATCGGGCTGGGGGCGACGCGGCAGTTTGAGGCCCTCGGGCTGGAGCGGGCGCACTGGAGCAGTGCCGCGCGCATCCGCACGATCTTCCGGGATGCATTCACCCGCGCCGGGCTGCCGTACTTCAACCCGCACAGCTTCAGGAA
>DAONCJ010000871.1:0-1267 GCA_035401985.1 Burkholderiaceae bacterium
CTCGGTGCGCCGGCCCTTCAGGATGTCCTGCGCCATCGAGGGCCGCTGCACATCGGCGCGCGGATTCACGGCGGCTCCCGCAGCCGGGCGCAGCAGCGAGTCGATCGCTGCCAGCGCGGCCGGATCGTTCTCGGAAGCGAGGGCGAGCTGCTCGGGGTCCATCTTGCCGATCTTCTCGATGTGGTAACCGAGCGCCTGACCGACCCGCACGGCCTCGCCGCCGAGCTGGATCTGGAAACGCCGGATCACATCGTTGCGGTGACAGTCCGTACCGGTCAGTCCGGTCGCGGCCGACACGCCGTTGCTCATGCCGTTCTGGCAAAGCTTCGACCAGCGCTCGCCCCACAGGTTCGTGGTGGTTCGCGCGCTGTCGATCATGCCGACCATCTCGCGCAATTCCTCGACCCGCGCGGTGATGCGGCCGTGGACTTCGCCGACCCGGAATACCGTGTGCTTGTCTCCGCCCTTGGGCATCGTGCGCCGGATGCGCCCGGGTTCGTGCAGGTCCACCGAAATCAGCGAGGCGACCATGCCCACGGTCTTGCCCCAGCCGACGATGCCGGCGATCCGCTCTTCGTTCAGGCAGTTCTGCAGCGACACCACGTAGCCGTCGCTGGCCAGATAGGGACGCACCAGCGCAGTCGCCCATTCGGTGTCGTAGGACTTCACCGCCACGAAGGCGATGTCGATCGGCCGCTCGCGCGCGAACTGCTGCATCTCAGTGAGGTGCATCGTCCGCGCCCGGGTGACGGTGAACTGTTCCTCGGGGGTCAGGCCGTCGAGCTGCAGGCCATTGCGGCGGATCGCTTCGACGTTGTCGGGCCAGAAGTCGACCAGCGTGACGTCGTGGCCGGCGTGCGCGAGATAGCCGCCCACGTAGCCGCCGAGCGCGCCGGTGCCGATCACCGCGATTCGTTTGTTCATGGTCAGGAGCATTCCTTGGGACAGGGGGTCAGCCACCCAGCCGGGGATCCCGGCGGGCGCGTTCGATGCAGGCTTCGGCGTCGTCCGGCAGCATCAGGCGCTCGTCCACCAGGGCCTGCGCCGCGGCGCGCACGCGACGCACATAGTCGTCGCGGTCGCGGTAGCGCCGGGCGATGGACGGGCGCGGATCGCCGGTGGCCTGACGCACGCCCTCGTCAGAAGCAAACGCCAGGCAGCTGCCATCGCGATCGGCAAGTTCACCGGCCGGGTAGGGCGGCTTGTAGGCGTTCCATCCGGTGAAGGTGGCCAGGGGCACAGCGACATCGGGCAGGCGGATGCCGGC
>DAONCJ010000872.1:0-1265 GCA_035401985.1 Burkholderiaceae bacterium
AAGGGGGCGATCACTGCGGTATCGAGCGTCAAGCTCACGTCGATGGCCATCGCCGAGGCCGTGGACCCCGAGGCACTGGGCGGATGGCAGATGCACACGGAGGTCACCGGCATGGTCGACCTCGCGGTCGACACCGACGAGGAAGCGCTCGACGCGGTCCGCCGGTTTCTGTCCTACCTGCCGAGCCATCATTTGGAAGCACCGCCCGTGCGCCCGGTGCCGCCCGACTCGGGCAAGGACGCCGCCCGGATTCTCGACATCCTTCCGGAGTCGCGCACCAAGGTCTACGACGTGCGCAAGATCCTCGCGCTGATCTACGACACCGGCAGCGTGTTCGAGTTGAAGCCCCGCTACGGCCGCTCGATCGTGACCGCGCTGGCGCGCCTGGACGGCAAGTCGGTCGGCATCATCGCCAGCAATCCGATGGCCAAGGGCGGGGCGATCGACCCCGAGGCCTGCAACAAGGTGGTCAGCTTTCTGGTGCTGTGCGACTCGTTCAACATCCCGCTGGTGTTCATGGTCGACCAGCCGGGCTTCCTGATTGGGGTCGAGGGCGAGCGCAAGGGCGCGATCGGCCGGGTGATGAACTGGATGAACGCGCTGTCGCTGGTCACCGTGCCCAAGATCTCGGTGGTGATGCGCAAGACCTACGGGCAGGCGGTGCTGAACATGGGCGGCGGGGGCAACGCCGACGAAGTCGTGTGCTGGTTCTCCGCTGAACTGAACTTCATGGATCCGCGTTCCGCGGTCACCGTGGTTCACGGCGTGACCGAGCAGAGCGATCCGGTTCGTTTCCAGCAACTGCTCGAGGAGATGAGCAGGAGCACGTCCGCCTATGACGCGGCGGCCGACCATTCGGCACATGCCGTGATCGACCCGGTCGAGACGCGCGACGTCCTGATCCGTCTGCTCGACGTGCATCGGCTGCGACTGTCCGGCGGCGTTGGCGAGCACCTGATGCGCACCTGGCCGACGAGCTATTGAATGGCCGCGGAATCCGAAGTGGCGAGCACCGAGGCCGCGCGGATCCTCGACGAGTCGCGGGCGGCCGGGCGCACCGCCCTGAGCGAGCCGCAGGCCAAGGGGGTCATTGCATCGCTCGGCATCCGGGTGCCGAGCGGAGTATTTGTCGGGCCGGGCGGGGCCTTCAGTCGCCCGGGCGCAGCGTCCGACCCGACAGCGCCGGCGTTCGCTCGCACGGGACTGGCGTCCGATCTGGCGGCCGTGGCATCCCTGCGCGCGCCACTCGTGGCGAAGCTGGTGTG
>DAONCJ010000873.1:0-1245 GCA_035401985.1 Burkholderiaceae bacterium
AAAGGCGGTTCAGCGCGTCGGCCAGCGGGCGCACCTCGCCGGGCGTGCTGCCCAGTCCCATCGGCGTGAGGTCGGCCGGCGATCGCTGGGCCAGTTGCCCGGCCAGGCGCTCGAGCGGCTTGAGCGACATCGTGACCGCCAGCAGGCAAAGGCCGACGGTCAGCACCAGGATCACGGTGTCCTCGATCACGAGGGTCGAGCGAAGGCGATCCTGCGACTTGCGGCGCTTGCGCTGCGTTTCGGCCACCACCACCGCCACGATGCCCACGTCGGTGTCGGCCGTCACTCGGACCGCGCGCAGATCGATGCCGCGATGGACCGTGTCGTAGAACGCCGGATCGCTGTCATCCGGGGGCAGCGCCAGATCTGCCGTGCCGGCCAGATGTTCGCCATGCGAGCCCACGATGCGGTAGTCGAGCGTGTCGATCGGGTCCGACAGCAGCACCTTCAGCCGCTCGACCGGCAGGCGGATCGAATCGGGGGTCTCGCCGCGCCGGATGCTCTCGCCCACCGCCACGGCGCTGTTCAGCAGCACCTGATCGAAGGCCTCATCGACAGTGCGATCAATGGCCCGGTAATCCATCAGCGATGCCAGGACCACGACCTGCAGCAGCGGCACCACCAGCCACAGCAGAAGCCGCGTGCGCACCCGCATGCCGCCACCTGGGCGGTCTGACGGTGGGCGGTCTGACAGCGGTTGCGCCGGCGTCAGCGTGCTCGGCGCCACATCGGTCGGCTCCAGCGCCTGGCCGGATGAAGTCCTGCTGCTCACGCGCGCACGCCCATCGACGGATTCCGCGCTAATCCGCGGGCGCCCGTTCGAGCCGGTAGCCGACGCCGCGCACCGTGCGCACCGCAACGCCAGTCCCCTCGATCTTGACCCGCAGGCGCGACACGTAGACCTCGACCGCATTGGGCGCGATGCTGTCGTCCCAGCCGCTGATCGCCTGCAGCAGCTTGTCCTTGCGCACGACCGTCTCGGCATGGAGCATCAGGTACTCGAGGATCGACCACTCGCGCGGCGTCAGCTCGATCGCCTTGCCTGCACCGCGCAGCACATGGCCTGCCCGGTCGAGATCCAGCCCCAGAAAGGCCAGCGAGTCGGCGGCCATCGACCCGGTGCGCCGGATCAGCACCCGGCAGCGTGCGACCAGTTCGCGCAGTTCGAATGGCTTGACCAGGTAATCGTCCGCCCCCCGTTCGAGACCGCCGACCCGATCGTCGAGGCCGTCGCGCGCGGTCAGG
>DAONCJ010000874.1:0-1181 GCA_035401985.1 Burkholderiaceae bacterium
TCGTGCTGCCCGAACATCGCTTCGCGCAGGCAGTCAGCGGCCCCTCGTACACCGCCTGGGCGAAGGCAACCACCGTCAGCACGGTGGCCACCCTGCTGCTCTATGGCGGCCAGGTGCTGCTCAAGCGCCCGGACGTCGCCTGGCCAGTGCTGATGCTGATGGCCGCCGGTGGCGGCGTGCTGCTGATGAGCACCTGGTACATCGTGACCGGCCGGACCACCATCGACAACCGCGGCATCCGCCAGGACTGGCTCAGCCCCAAGGTGTTCGGCTGGCATGAGATCAGCCAGGCACGGCTCGTGCGCATGCCCTTCGTGCCGCGGCTGGTGGTGATGACCGCGCGCGGTCCCTTCAAGGCCGTGCATGGTGGCAGCAGGGACCTGGTCGATGCGTTCCGCGAGATCGACCGCTTCTACCGCCGCTAGCTGCCGCCATGAGCACCCCTTTTCTGCCGGCGTCGATCCGGTTCATCCAGCGCGACTGGCTGTCGTGCAACCAGATCGTGTGCTTCGATGACGACGCGCGCGGGCGCCATGCCACGCTGATCGACACCGGCTACGGCAAGCACGCCGGCCAGACGCTCGCGCTGGTGACCCATGTGCTGGCAGGCAACGGACTGCCGATCGGCGCGCTGCGGCAGATCATCAACACGCATCTGCACTCCGATCACTGCGGCGGCAATGCACTGATGGCCCGCGCCAGTGGCGCCCCCGTTCACGTGCCGCTGGCCGAGCTGGAGACGGTTCGCCAGTGGGACGAATCTCGCCTCACCTTTCGCGGCACCGGCCAGCGCTGCGAACGCTTCACAGCCGCTGGCGCCATCGCGCCGGGCGATTGGCTGCGCCTGGGCGGGCTGGACTGGCAGGCGCTGGCTGCGCCCGGGCATGACCCCCATTCGCTGATCCTGCATTGCGCGCAAGCGCAGCTGCTGATCGCCGCTGACGCGCTGTGGGAGAACGGCTTCGGCATCATCTTTCCCGAGCTGTCGGGCGACTCGGGATTTCGCGAGCAGCACGACGTGCTCGAGCTGATCGCCTCGCTGCCGGTGCGCACGGTGCTGCCCGGCCACGGACGCGTGTTCGGCGACGTGCCGGCCGCGCTGGAGCGGGCGCGTCAGCGGCTGGCCGCGCTGCGCGCCGACCCGCGCCGCAATGCTCGCAATTCGATCAAGGCGCTGCTCA
>DAONCJ010000875.1:0-1178 GCA_035401985.1 Burkholderiaceae bacterium
GACCGGCGTCACCGGGGAAGCCGCGTCCGCGACCGGAGCCGCGGCTGCAGCAGGAGCCGGAACGGCAGCCGCAGCCGGACCGACGCCCAGCCGTGTTCGGGACGACTTCTCGACGATCTCCTCGAGGCCCAGTTCGGTGCGCAACTGAGTGACCGACGCCGTCCGCTCTTCGATGTGGACCGCCAGTGCATGGTCGATGGCGGCCAGGAACGACTCGCTGTATCGACCCTTGCCCAGTTCGCGGGCCGGCACCATGGTGTCTCGCATCATCCGCGAGACAGAGGGCGTGGGGGTCTTGCCGCCGATGCAGTAATAGAGCACCGCGGCCAGCGCATAGATGTCGGTCCAGGGACCCTGACGCATCTCGGGACCGTTGGCGTACTGCTCGACCGGCGCGAATCCCGGCTTCAGGATGACCGTCAGCGCCTGCGTGAAGTCGCCGATCACCCGGCGTGCCGCGCCGAAATCGAGCAGCACAGGCCGGCCCGACTCCAGAATCAGGATGTTGTCCGGTGCGATGTCGCGGTGATAGCAGTTGCCGGCGTGAATGACGTCCAGCGCATCGAGCAGCGGCCGGAGCATCTGCAGCACGGCGGTTTCGTCGGGCGCCTCGCCCAGGCTCTTGAGCGCCGAACGCAGGGTGGTGCCGCGGTAATAGGGCATCACCATGTAGGCAGTGCCGTTGGCTTCCCAAAAACGGAAGACCTTGACCAGCGACGGATGGTCGAACTGGGCCAGCAGCTTGGCTTCGTTGACGAAGCTGCGCAGCCCGACGCCGAAGGTCTCCTGATGCCGCTCCGATTTGACGGTGACCCGGTAGTCGGCGGTGCGCGAGGCCAGCGCCGACGGCATGTACTCCTTGATCGCGACTTCGCGCTCGAGCAGATGGTCGCGCGCGCTGTAGACGATCCCGAAGCCGCCGATCCCGATGAGCCCGGTCAGCTCGAACTCGCCCAGCCGCGTGCCGATCGGCAGGCAGCTGGCGTCGTGGTCGTCAGCGGGCTCGCCGCTGTGAAGACCGCTGGATGAAGGAGGTGAAGCGGGGCTGTCGGCCACAGATCAGGTTGGGAGCATTGCCCGCAAAGGGTGGAACAAGGAGTCTCGCTGCCGGGGTCAATCCTGCAGTATCAGGGTCTGGAAGGCGTCGAATGCCATCGGCCAGCGATCCAGCCGTATCG
>DAONCJ010000876.1:0-1150 GCA_035401985.1 Burkholderiaceae bacterium
TCACGGCCATGGGCGGCGTTGTGCAGCCAGGCGCCATAGCTGCGCCCGAACTGCTCGAGCAGCCACTGGGGCGACGCGGCCGCCAGTTCACCGATCGTGTGGATGCCCAGGCCCTCGAGCTTTTCGAAGGCCTTGGGACCGATGCCGTTGATGCGGCTTGCAGGAAGCGGCCAGATGCGCCGCGGAACATCGTCGTGGCTGAGCACGGTCACGCCATCGGGCTTGTCGAGGTCGGAGGCTATCTTGGACAGCAGCTTGTTGGGCGTGATGCCGATGGAGCAGGACAGGCCGGTGGCCTGATGCACCGCCTGCTTCAGTTCGAGCGCGACGGTGCGCGCATGCGCCCAGGGATCCGGATGCGACGCGATGGCCTCGGTGAGATCGATGTAGATCTCGTCGACCCCGCGATCTTCGACCTGCGGCGCGACGGCCCGTACCGCCGCCTTGAAGCGTCGCGAATAGCGCCGGTACTCTTCCATGTCCACCGGCAGCAGAACGGCCTGGGGCGCCAGCTTCGCCGCCTTCATCAGGCCGATGCCCGCGCGCACCCCGAACGCCCGGGCCTCGTAGGTGGCCGTCGTGATCACGCCGCGGCCGACGTAGTCGCGAAGCACCGCGAAAATGCGCATTGGCAGACCGGTGGCCGGGTCGATGGTGTCACGGGGCTGATGCCGGCTGGTCCCGCCGATCACCACGGGCTGCGCGCGCAATTCGGGATAGCGCAGCAGTTCGACACTGGCGTAGAACGCGTCCATGTCGAGGTGGGCGATGAATCGGGGTGGGCCGGTCACGGGATGCGATGTTACTGGATCGATGAACAGCGTTCATCCGCCCGGACGCAAGGACGACACGATGCCGCAGGCGGCGCCAGCAGCGGTTTGCGGCTCTGAACTACACTGGCGGGCTTGCGGCAAGCGCCCGCATCGACTTCATCCGGCCGACATGATCATTCACTCGCTGCTCGACACCGACCTGTACAAGTTCACGATGATGCAGGTGGTGCTGCATCACTTTCCGGGCGCGCAGGTCGAGTACCGGTTCAAATGCCGCAACGAAGGCATCGACCTGGTCCCGTACATCGAAGAGATCCGCGAGGAGATCCAGCACCTGTGCACGCTGCGCTTTCGCGAACGCGAACTGGATTACCTTC
>DAONCJ010000877.1:0-1146 GCA_035401985.1 Burkholderiaceae bacterium
GAAATTCCAGTCCGCCAGCGCAAGCGCTCATCCGTAGTAAGTTGATCCCGCCCGAACACCTTCGGCAGGCAGTTTTTAATCACCAAAAAACAAGTCCAACGGACTCAGGGGCTCCCCATCATCGACCACCCTGCCAGTCACGCAAGGCCGTTTCGGTCCGTCCTGATCGCCAATCGGGGCGAGATCGCCATCCGCATCGCACGGGCAGCCGGCGAACTCGGGCTTCGAACCGTGGCGATCTGCTCGCAAGACGACGAGACCAGCCCCCACGGCTTCGCCGCCGATGCACGGCTGATGCTGCCGGGCAGCGGCGCGGCGGCCTACCTCGACATCGACGCGGTGATCGATGCGGCGCGCCAGGCCGGCTGCGACGCCATCCACCCCGGCTATGGCTTTCTGAGCGAGAACGCCGACTTCGCCCGGCGCTGCCACGAGGCGGGCCTGGTGTTTGTCGGGCCCTCCCCGGCGGTGCTGGATCTTTTCGGCGACAAGCTCCAGGCGCGCGCGCTGGCGCGACGGCTCGGCGTGCCGGTGCTGCCCGGCACCGACGGCCCCTGCACGCTGGCCCAGGCCGAGGCCTTCCTTCAGGGTCTCGGCCCGGGCGCACGGGCGATGGTCAAGGCGGTGGCGGGTGGCGGCGGCCGGGGCATGCGGGCGGTCGATTCGCTCGCGGCGCTCGCCGCGGCCTATCCGCGTTGTCGCTCCGAAGCGGCCAGCGCCTTCGGCGTTGCCGATGTCTACCTCGAAGCACTGGTCGCCCCGGCCCGCCACATCGAGATCCAGGTGCTGGGCGACGGCGAGCGGGTCAGTCACCTCGGTGAACGTGACTGCAGCCTGCAGCACCGCCACCAGAAGCTGATCGAGATCGCGCCCAGCCCCTGGTTGCCCGCCGGACTGCGCGATGCCATCACCCAGGCCGCGCTGCGCCTGACCGAGGCCAGCGGCTATCGCGGTGTGGGCACCATGGAGTTCCTGGTGGGCGAGAACGGCGCGGCCGGCGCCGCGGGTTTCGTGTTCATCGAGGCCAATCCGCGGCTGCAGGTCGAGCACACCGTCACCGAGGCGGTCACCGGCATCGATCTCGTCCAGACCCAGCTGCGTCTGGCCACGGGTGAATCCCTGTCTGATCTCGGGCTGGGCGCGCCA
>DAONCJ010000878.1:0-1141 GCA_035401985.1 Burkholderiaceae bacterium
TCGACGAACTGGACCTGGGGAGTGCGGCGATCGCCCCGCTCAAGTCGCTGCGTGCCCATGTGCTGCTCGAGCAGGCAGTGCTCCAGCTGCAGAACGTCGACGCCACCGTGGCCGGTGGCCGCATCACGGGTTCCACCCGGCTCGATGCACGCGGGCAGCCCGCCCGCTGGGCCGCCGATCTGCGGTTTGCCAAGGTCGATGTGGCCGCATGGATACGTGCACTGCAAGGCGCGAATTCGGGCGGCCGGCAATCGGCCGATCCGCGCACATTGCGCCAGCAGCGCCAGGCCGCCCGGCAGGGCGGAGATCAGCCCGTACGCGCTTATCTGACCGGCGAGTTGAGCGGCGCGATCGACATGACCGGCAGCGGCCGCTCGACTGCCGAGATCCTTGGCTCGCTCGATGGTCAGGCGCGCTTCGCGCTCGGGGAGGGCACGATGTCGCATCTGGTGACCGAGGTGGCCGGGCTGGATGTCGCGCAGGCGCTCGGCGTCTTCGTCCGTGGCGACAAGTCACTGCCCTTGCGCTGCGCGCGGGTGCAACTGGTCAGCCAGCACGGCCTGGTCCGTCTGCGCCAGGCGGTGATGGACAGCCGCGACAGCACCTTCTTCGCCACGGGTCAGATCAACCTGAAGGACGAATCGCTGGCCTTGCGGGTGCTCGTCAAGCCGAAGGACTTTTCATTGATGTCATTGCGGGCGCCGCTGACCGTCGAGGGCACACTGGGTTCGCCCGATGTGGGCATCGACGCCGGCGAGCTGACCGCCAAGGTGCTGGGCGCGCTCGGGCTGGGCGCCATCGCTACGCCGGCGGCCGCGCTGCTGATGCTGATCGACCCCGGTTCGAAGTCGTCGAAGGACCCCTGTGTGCAGACTGGCGGCTGATCGCGCCGCGGGGCCGAATCGGCGATTGGCGCCGTGCTGACATATGCTCAGGACATGAATCGACCCAAACCTTTTTCGATGATCCGCGAGTTCCATCTTGCGGACTGGTTCACGCTGGCCAACGCCTTCTGCGGAATGGGCGCGTTGTTCTCGGTGATGACCTACCTGCAGACCGGCAATCGGCTTCATGTCTATTTCGCCTGTGGACTGATCCCGGTGGCTCTGGTGTTCGACCTGCTCGACGGCAGCATCGCGCG
>DAONCJ010000879.1:0-1130 GCA_035401985.1 Burkholderiaceae bacterium
CGCCGACTACGTTGCGCTGTACCGCGACGCCCTCGCCACCCGACACTGAGCCCGCCCATGCCTGAAATCGTCATCATCGCTGCCGTCGCCAGGAATCGCGTCATCGGCAAGGACAACACCCTGATCTGGAACATTCCCGAGGACATGGCCCACTTCAAGGCGCTGACCAGTGGCCAGACGGTGATCATGGGCCGCAAGACCTGGGAGTCGCTACCGCCGCGCTTCCGCCCCCTGCCCGGCCGGCGCAACATCGTGATCAGCCGGCAGGCTGACTTTGCCGCCCCCGGCGCAGAACTCGCCAATTCGCTGGAAAGCGCGCTGCAACTGGCTGCCCAGGCAGAAGCCGCCTTCATCATCGGCGGTGAGCAAATCTATCGCCAGGGCATGAACGTGGCGGATCGCCTGGAAATTACCGAGGTGGATCTCTCCCCGGAAGGCGATGCCTGGTTTCCGGACATCGATCCGGCCCACTGGCAGGAAGTACAAAAAAATACCCCGCCCAGCCAAAGCGGGACGGGGTTTTCCTTCACGACCTATCGCCGCCGCTGAGCGGCGTCTCTTATCGCGCCGTGTTCAGCGCACGCAGTCCACGTAGTAGCTGCCATCCTTGCCCTTGACGAGTCCGTGCACATCGGTCTCGAATCCCGGGAAGGTCGCATTGAACTCGCGGGCGAACTTGAGGTAGCTGCAAATCGTCTTGTTGAACCGCTCGCCCGGGATGAGCAGCGGAATACCCGGCGGATAGGGCGTCAGCAACACGGCGGTGACGCGGCCTTCCAGCTCGTCGACCGGCACACGCTCGATCTCGCGGTGCGCCATCTTGGCGAAGGCATCGGCCGGACGCATGGCCGGCACCATGTCCGACAAGTACATCTCGGTGGTCAGGCGGGCCACGTCGTTCTGCTTGTAAACGCTGTGAATCTGCGTGCATAGGTCGCGCAGGCCGACCCGCTCGTAGCGCGGGTTCTTCTGCACGAACTCGGGCAGCACCTTCCACAGCGGCTGGTTCTTGTCGTAGTCGTCCTTGAACTGCTGCAGCTCGGTGACCATCGTGTTCCAGCGGCCCTTGGTGATACCGATGGTGAACATGATGAAGAACGAATACAGGCCGCACTTCTCGACGATGATGC
>DAONCJ010000880.1:0-1108 GCA_035401985.1 Burkholderiaceae bacterium
CTGACAGTCGCAGCGGGCCAGGGCAGCCCGGCGGTCAGGACAGATCGAACTGACGGCCGCGCACGAACTGGCCCCAGTCGGCGCGCTGGGGGCTGGCGTACTGCTTCGCCTTTTCGTCCGACCAGGTGGCGGGCTGTCCCTTGGCGTCGGCCGGAGCGTGCTTCGCCTTGGCCGCGACGAACCGCCGGTCGAACTCGTCGATCAGCGCGTCGTCGGGTCCGGCATCGAAGCGGTCGGTATGCCAGGTGGCGCGCATCGACAGGCGCGGGCTGATCGAGCGGGACTGGGCCGGATAGCCGACACAGAGCCCCGACACCGGGAACACATGCTCGGGCATCTCGAGGATCTCGGCCAGGCGCGGTGCCTGGTCGCGCAGCACGCTGATCGGGCAGCAGACCAGACCCACGGCGGCGGCGGCGCGAATGAAGTTCATCATCACCAGTGACGCGTCCACTGCGGGATTGAAGAAACCGTCCAGGTGTTCGTTGGTGAAGCGCTGGCCCCGTCGGGCGAATATCCGCCGGAAGCGCCGACCATTGCCGCAGAACACCAGAAGCGCTGGGGCGCTTGCCATCCAGGGCATCGAGGGCACGAGCGCCTGCACCGCCTCGCGCCGGAACGGGTCCTGGACGTGGACGATGTCGGCCTGCAGCAGATAGCTCTTGGACGGCGCCGACAACGCGCAGGCGCCCAGCAGCGTCAGCACCTCGGGCGCAATCGGCTGGCGGGTCCAGCTCCTGTGTGTGGCGTGCGTGGCGATGCGAAGCAGCTCTTCCTGTCCCGGCAGATCGTCGGGAACGGTGAACGAGTCGCCGAATCGCTCGGCTAGTGCGCTGCGCAGCGCGGCGGTGGTAGGGTTCATCAGGGCCTCGTCAGGTGGTAGGGCGCCCCGCGAGTGCGGGCGCCTGCGGGGTCGCAAGGAATGTGTGGTTCATGGCGTTCGGGGCGTCGCGCTGATCTGCCGATGCAGGATGGTCTGCGCAAGGATGGCGGCGAGCGTGAGTCCCATCATCAGCAGGCCAAGGTTGACCGATCCGTCGTGGGGCACCAGACCGACGGCGTAACCGCCCAGGGCACCCATCAGCTGCTGCGCGACACCGGCCACTGC
>DAONCJ010000881.1:0-1069 GCA_035401985.1 Burkholderiaceae bacterium
CGGTGACCACCATCGTGCACAGGTTCGCGGTCACGACGGTGCGGGCGATGTCGTTAGCACCTTCGGCGGTCCGCCGGCGACCTTGCAGATGGGGTTCGGCCAGTTGGCCGAGCCGCTCGAACAGTGCCTGCTCGGCCTGGCCGAAGGCAGCCGGGCGGTGTTCGATCTCGAGCCGTCGGCCGGCTTCGGCGATCACAATCCGGCTCTGGTGCAGCGGCTGGCGCTCGCCACCCTGAAATCCAATGCGCCTGAAGGCACCACCTGGGAGCCGGGCGACATGGTCGACTTTCCCGCTCCCGATGGCACCCGTTACACCGGCGTGCTGAAAGAGCTCGACGAGCGGTCGGCGCTGTTCGACTTCAACCATCCGCTGGCCGGCCACCGCGTCAGCTTCGAAGTGCAGATCATCGCGGTGCTCTGAAGCGCCGTTGCGACCGTTGTCCGGAGTTCACGCCATGCAAGCCCTGCTCGCCCAGCCCCGCGGATTCTGTGCCGGTGTCGATCGCGCGATCGACATCGTCGAGCGGGCTCTGACGCTCCGGGGCGCGCCGATCTATGTGCGCCACGAGATCGTCCACAACGACCATGTGGTGGCTGATCTGCGCGGCAAGGGCGCCGTGTTCGTCGAATCGCTGGATGAAGTCCCGCCGGGCGCGACCGTCATTTTTTCAGCCCACGGCGTGGCGCGCTCGGTTCGCGACGAAGCGCAGGCCCGCGGCCTCAATGTGTTCGACGCGACATGTCCGCTGGTCACGAAGGTGCATGTCGAGGTGACACGGATGCGCCGCGAAGGGCGCGATGTGGTGATGATCGGCCATGCCGGACACCCCGAGGTTCAGGGCACGATGGGGCAGGCCGACGGCGGCATTCATCTCGTCGAATCGGTCGACGACGTCGCGCGTCTGCAGGTCGCCGATCCGCAGCGGCTCGGTTACGTCACCCAGACCACGCTGTCGGTCGACGACTGCCGCGCGATCATCAGCGCGCTGCGCGACCGGTTCCCGGCCGTGGTGGAGCCAAAGAAGCAGGATATCTGCTACGCCACCCAGAACCGGCAGGACGCGGTCAA
>DAONCJ010000882.1:0-1024 GCA_035401985.1 Burkholderiaceae bacterium
CCTGGTCGAGCGCACCGACCCCGCGCTGACCGTGCCGGCCGCCGCCATCGGCCGCACCCTGCAGCGCGGCCTGGCCGCCGGCGACGCGCTGCGCCAGGCCGATCTGAAGACCCGCCTGCTGTTCGGCACCGGCGACACGGTGCGCATCGTCGCCACCGGGCCGGGTTATGCGATCAGCAGCGAGGGCCAGGCACTGGGGCCGGGGCTGGAAGGCCAGAACGCCCGGGTGCGCACCGACAGCGGGCGCATCGTCACCGGCGTCGCGACTGGCGAGCGCCGGGTGGAGGTGCCGCTGTGACGCACGGACACGTCAGCCTCCGCCTCTGCGGATCCGGAGAACCGAGAAATTTCGATCTGCAGGCCCTAAAGTCCGCAAACGCTGCGCCGATACCCCGTACATGTCTCAGGGTCGGGTAGTCAGGCCCACTCTGCTGGAGTCCATCATGAAGATCGGTCATCTCGAAAACAAGGCGGTCACCCCGGCCGTCGGCGAACGCAAACCCGGAGCGGCGGCAGCGCCTGCCTCCACTGCCGAAGGCGGCGTGGAGGCGAGCGCCAAGGTGGCGCTGTCTCCCACGGTGTCGCAGTTGGCGGCGGGCAGCACCAAAGGCGTCTTCGATGCCGAGAAGGTGCAGCGCATTTCCGACGCCATCCGCGACGGCAAGTTCACCGTCAACCCCGGTGCCATCGCCGACAAGCTCATCGCCAACGCCCAGGAATTGCTGGGCGCCGTCGGCAAGCGCTGATCCCCCGACCGCCGTGGCCTCTGCGCTGCCTGTCGAGGTGGACCTGCCCCTGGAGCCCGCCGTGGCCCCGGGCCTGCAAGCGGATGCGCCCCATGCGCAGCTGGAATCGCTCGTCGTGCGGGTCGAGCAGCGCCTGGGTGCGCTGTCAGACTCCCTGCGCGAGCGCGACGTGCAGGCGATCGAGCAGCAGGCCCAGGAACTGCACCGCGCGCTGGCGCAGGCCGTCGAATCCTTCATGCATGCCGCGCGCAATGGCGGCGTGCCCGAAGCCATGCGTC